>NZ_BBUX01000020.1:0-95895 GCF_000974725.1 Methylobacterium sp. ME121 | reverse complement strand
GGCCGCCGCGACACCTTCAGCGGCTTCCGGCCGTCGAGGAAGACGGGGCGGATGGTGGCCTACGAAAGCCTTCTCGAACGGACCGCCGCGACCCTGCTGGAGGAGGCGCGGGAGGTCTCCGACTACCTGGAGCAACCGGCCGCCGAGTCGTGGGACGACGCGGGGACGCCGCGCCGATACACCGCCGACTTCGGCGCGCTGACCGCGCTCGGGATCGCCTACGTCGAGGTCAAGCCGCGGCGCCTCGCCCGTCGGCCCGGGACGATGGCCCGTCACAGGGCCGTCCGCGACGCCCTCCACGCCCGGGGGATCGGCTTCGTCGTCTGGACCGAGCGCGAGATGGCGCGGCCGGCACGGGCGATCGCCCTGCTGCTGTGCGCCGCCCGGCGCGCCGAGCGGGACCGGCGCGCCTGATTGCCCGTCCGGGCGGCCCGGACCGCGCCCGTCGCCATCACTCCCCTCCCGCGCCCACCGCCCGGCAAGTCGGCAGCGACCCATGATCGTGCCCTTCATCAACTTCCCCCTCGGCTCCTCGGTCAGGATCGAGGACGTCACGCATACGTACATGTCGCGCGAGCAGGCCGGCTGCGTGTTCCGGAGCGAGGTGGACGGGCGCACGGTGACGCACGGACCGAAGGAGATCGCGTCGCTCTACTTCTCCGGGAAGTTCGTGATCCCGAGGCAGCTGCACCCGGCCCTGCCGGCCGGCATCCGCGAGAACCTGCGGCGGAGCCTGTCCGAGTTCCCCGACCACAGGCAGGCGGAGGCCGAGCGCCGCCTGGACTACGTCATGGCGATCGACAGGCTGGAGGAGCGCCGGAAGAACGGCGACGGAACGCTGTTCCGGCGCAACGCACGCCGGTACGCGTCCGTGGCCCGGGCGGTGGCGAGCCTCAGGCGGCGCCGGGCCGGCGTCCCGGGCCTCCTGCCCGACGCCGCGGCGCGGAAGCAGGCGAGGGCCGAGGCCACGCCGTCCGGCCCCACGCTGCGGGATTGGATGCGGCGCTGGGAGCGGTCCGGCCGCGAGCCCTCCGCCCTGGTGCGGCTCGACGATCGCAAGGGGCGCAAGCCCAGGGAGCTGGCGCCCGCCCTCGTCGACCTCATGGCCGAAGCCGTCAGGACCTTCTACCGCCAGGAGGAAGGCCCGACGATCCGCCTTCTCCACGAGTACGTGGCGGGGCGCGTCCAGCAGCACAACCGGGAGACCGGCGACAGGCTCACGCCGCTCACGGAGACGGCGCTCCACCGTTTCGTCACGGGGCGCTTCGGCGCCCGCGAGCTCGCCGAGGCCCGGCTCAAGCCGCGCAAGGCGGCGATGCGCTTCGACGCCAAGCGGCGCCGGGCCTCGCCGAAGAAGGCGTGCGAGGTCATCGAGATCGATCACGTCCTCCTGGACGTGACGGTCGTGCGCGACCGCGGCGGCGAACCGCTTGAGACCGAGGAGGGCTCCCATCGGCGAAAGCGCGGCATCGCCGGGCGGCCCTGGCTGACGCTCGCCATCTGCACGGCGACGCGATGCGTGGTGGGATGGTCGATCTCGCTGGATCCCCCCTCGTACGTGTCGGTGATGCTGTGCCTGCGCAGCATGCTCTCGGCGAAGGCAGACGTGAGCGTGAACGGGCGCGCGGTCGTGAATCCGGTCTTCGGGATGCCGAAGGTCCTGAGGCTCGACAACGGCAAGGAGTTCCACAGCCTCGCCCTGAAGGCCGCGGCGGCCAAGCTCGGCTTCGAGCTGCTCTACTGCCCGCGGCGGGCGCCCTGGGAGAAGGGGCGCGTCGAGCGCTTCTTCGGCGAGGTCCAGCGCAACTTCGCAACGATGCCCGGCCGAACGTTCGGAAGCCCGGAGCGGCGCGGCGACTACCGCCCGCACGACCGCGCCCGCATGACCATGGGCGAGATCAGGGTGCTGTTCGCGATCTGGGTGGCGGCCTACTACCATCAGAAGAACCACCGCGGGCTGTTCCACAGGACGCCGATGGAGGTCTGGCAGGAGATGTCGCCCCTCGGGGTGGACATGCCGCCCAGCGCGCGCGACGTCGTGGTGGCCACCGCCCTGCCGCTGCTGAAGCCGATCCAGGACACCGGCATCGAGTACCTCGAACTGCACTGGGACTGCGCCGAGCTGGAGCGCCTGCGGGAGCTCCACGGACGCAAGCGGAAGTGGCGGTGCGCGCTCGACCCGCTCGACCTGACGACGATGACCGTCTGGGACGACACGGTCGAGCCCAACGTGGAGATCCGGGCGACCTGCCAGGAGCCGGACCTGATCGAGGGCCTCGACCTCGACATGTGGAAGCGGCTCAGGAACCGGTCGAAGGAGCGTACGCCCGAATCCGAGCGGGTCCGTCGGGAGACGCTGGCGGACGCGCGCGTGGAGATGTTCGAGCGGGCCAGCCGGGACGACCGCGCCGGGAAGCCCCTGGGCAGGGGGAAGCAGAAGTTCGCCGACGCCGCCCGGCCGGCCCGTGCCGTCGCAGCCCTGCCGACGCCCGAGGCGGCCGGGGCACCGTCCGCCGCGGCGACGCATTCCCCCGCCGAGGCTGCCGGCGCGCCGGCCCGCCGCGGCTCCGTGGCCACCCGCTCGCAATACTACGACTGAGGACGATACCCATGACACACGCCATGACGCCCGCCCCCCACGCCTCCCGCGAGCCGGTCCCCGGATCCGCGCCCCCCTCCGGCGCGGCCGCGCCCGGCGGTCCTGCGGGCGGCGGCAGGACGAACTGGGACGCGCCGCACAACGCCGCCCGGCTCGACGCCTTCGTCCTGGCCATGCGGGAACGCATCCACGTCCCCACCGTGGCGTACGGGGAGGCCCAGCGGGAGATGCGCCTGCTGCGCGACCGCGCGCGCCGGCGGGAGCGGGGCAACGTCCTGGTGATCGGCGGCGAGGCCGGGGCGGGCAAGAGCTGGGTCCTCGACCGCGAGCTGACGGCGGTCGACTTCCCCGACGTCAAGACGAGTTGGGCGGACCCCCTGCCGGTCCTGCGCCTGGACGCGCCCTCGCCCGGCCGCATGAAGGCGCTCCTGGTCAAGATGCTGTCGCAGGTGGCCGGGTACGAGGCGAGCGACCGGCCGTCCGAGCCGATGCTGATGCGGCAGTTCGTCAAGGTCGCGCAGGCGCGCGGGGTGCGGGTGGTCAAGATCGACGAGTTCCAGCACATCGTGAACCTGGCGCGCACGGACAGGCACGAGCGCACCGTGTCCGAGACCCTCAAGACGCTCCTGAACGAGACCGACATCCAGCTCGTGCTGGCGGGCGAGCCGTCCGTCATGACCTTCTTCGATCGCTGGAAGCAGTTCGAGCGCCGCGGCGCGAAGCTGCCGATGACGCCGTTCGCCGGCGAGGTCGCCCGGGAGGAGTTCGCCGACTTCCTCAATCATTACGACGACCAACTCGTGGCCCTGCATTTCCGGGCAAGAAGCGGCTTCGCCGAGAAGGTCGACCGCTTCCGGCTCGCAACGGACGGCTATGTCGGCCTCGCGTCCAAGCTCATCCACCTCGCCGCGGAGATGTCGTTCAAGGCCGGTCACAACTGCGTCGACGACACCCTCGCCGTGGCCTACGAGCGCTGGCGTCGCCGCGGCGACGGCGCCAACCCGTTCCTCATGAAACCCGACGCGGTGTGCAGGGCGCTCCGGCGCCCGGCGACGCCGGCAGGGGGCGACCTGACCCGCCTGCGCGGGACCGGCGGCGTCCCGGAGCCGAGCTATGGCAAGTAGGCCCGAGCCGGCGGCCCGCCTGCCGCTGCACCTGGCGCCGGGCAGCGGCGAGCCGGCCTACGCCCTGCTCGAACGCCTCTCGCGGCGGTACGGGGCCGGGAGCCCGGCGGCGTTCGCGGCCGCCAACGGCCTGGACTGGAGGTCGGTCGTGGCGGGGCGCGACACGGACCGGGTCGCCGCGCTGGCCGGCGTCGACGCCGGCGCCCTGCGGGCCGCCACCTTCGTGGTCGAGGGCGCGACGGTCCGGCTCGGCGACGAGGTCGTCGCGCGGGCCGATTGGTCGCCCCCGGCCCGGCGACGCTGCCGCGCCTGCGAGGCAGAGGACGCGGGACGGCTCGACGCGCCGCCCCCCCGTGCGTTCCGCAGGGCCTGGTGGGACGTCCGCTCCCTCCGGCGCTGCCCCCGGCACGGGACCGACCTCGCCGCGGCGGCGGCGGGGGACGCCGGCATGCCGGATCCCGCCATCCCGGCCAGCGAGGCCGGCTTCCCCGGCGAGACCTACGTCCTCGGGCGACTCGGCTTCGTGGAGCGGCGCCGGGTCCCGCTGCTCGACGCGCTGTCGCTGGCCGCCGCCATCCCCCTCATTGAGCGCGTCGGCGCGATGCGCCTCCACGGACGCCGCGCGCGGAGCGACGCCAGGCTGGTGGACGCCGGCCCGCTGCTGTCCGCCGGCATGGCGGCGTTCGACGGCGGCCCCTCGCCGTTCCGCTCCTTCCTCGACGGCTTGGTGGCGACGGCCCGGCCGGACCGCGACGAGTTGACCCCCGGCCTGGCCTACGGCCGGCTCTACGGCTGGCTCGTGCACGACGAGCGGGACCCGGCCTACGGGCCGGTCCGCGAGGCGCTCCGCGCGCACGCCATCGCGTCCCTGCCCCTTCCACCGGGCAGGGACCTGCTCGGCCGGCCCGTCACGGAGCCGGTCCTCGGGACGGTCGCCCGTCTCAGCAGGGCCGCCGGCCTGGAGAAGGCGACCGTCGAGCGTCTGCTCGCGTCTCTCGGGGCGGTCCCGGCGCCGGGGCCGAGCCCGATACCGCTCTACGCCGCCGCGGACTGCGCCCGTCTCGCCGACCTCGCCGCCGCGACGTGCTGGTCGGCGCAGGCGCGGCGGGCGCTCGGGCTGACCAACGAAGGGATGGCCTCGGTCGTGTCCGCCGGCTGCCTGGTCCCTGTACTGCCGCGGCACGGGCGCGAGGTCCGCGAGGACCGGTTCGACCGGGCCGCCGTGGAGCGACTCGCCGTCGGGGTGTTCACGGGGGTGCCGCGCCTGCGCGACGTGCCCGCGGGCTGCGCCCCGCTGCCGGAGGCCGCGCGGCGCGGCATGTCGTCGATCGGCTCGATCGTGCGGGCGGTCCTGGACGGCCGCCTTGCCCCCCGGGGACGGGTGCGCGGCCGGGCCGGGCTCCCCGCCCTGGTCCTCCGGGTCGCCGACGTCGCGGCGCTGCAACGGGCGCCCAGCGACGACGTCCCCTGGACGGAGGTCGTGGCCCGGGTCGGCGACCGCGGGCTCGCGAGGTCCCTGGTCGCGTCGGGCCGGCTCGGACTGCGCCGCGCGCCCTGTGGCTTCCGGAACCGGCACCGGCGCGAGGTGGCGCGCGCGGACTGGGCGCAGTTCCGGCAGGGCTTCGTGTCCGCCGGCGAGCTGGCGCGCGCCGAGGGGACCTCTGCGGCGGCGATGGCGCGGAGGCTGTCGCGGTCCGGGATCGGGCCGGCCTTCGGGTCCGGGTCGCCCGGCGGCCCGACGTTCTATCGCAGGGAGGACGTCGGAACCCTCCCTCGCGCGACGCCAGCCACACGGCGGAGACGGCCGCCGCGATCCGGGCCTGGAGTGGGCTCCCGACCGGTCGTGCGCCCGTCCGCCGGGGCCGTGGCCGACCGGTTGCCAGGAACCCGCCGCCGCGCAGCGCCATAGGGCGCCGCGGAACGGCGCGAGGCCCCGGCCCAGCGTCGGGCACCGATCCGAGCCCGCCGTCGGGGCCGCCGGCCGACCCCGGCGCCGTTCGACCGCCGCGCAGACGACCAGCAGCGTGGAAGCGGCTCAGCCGATGGTGTTCGCCGGAGGTTGCGGACTGTCATGGGCGCAGCGACGCGCGATCCGAGCCGTCGACCGGCCCGCGCCCGGATTCCCCCCGAGGAAACCGCAAAGCCTTGTCCGCGGGCCCGTCGCTCGATCGGACGCGGGTCGGTGGACAGGTTCGCCGAGACCCGGGGGCTCATGGTGGATCGTCGATGGCTCGCTGGCAGTGTCATCGGCATTCGACCGTCGACCCCTCATTCAGGGAGCCCGTCCTTGAACCGAAGGGACCTCTCTCTGACCGTCGCGGCCGCAGCCGGCTCGGGCCTGCCGAGGCGGATGCGCACGCATCGGAGAGCTGCCAGGCCGTTCGGACGTCGGGCACGCAGGCGGCCGCTCTAGATGGGGCCGGGGCCCCGAACGTTGCGGCACTCCCCGCCCATCGACGCGACGCAGGATGTGGACGTGCCGCCAAGCCGAACGACCGAGCCATGCCACAGACGCACGCTGGGATTGTTGCGCTGCACGAAACTCCATCCGGCGTGGTGCGGTTTGAGAACCTTGTCGGGGCGGCAGGCTTCGGCCATCGCCCGAGGGGCCCCACCGCACATGACGACCGAGCCGAAGTCGAGGTGGCGCCCCACCACTAAACGCCCGACCGGTGGATGCGCGACCAGCACTGGCGTCGCCGAAACGCCGACCGCTCATGGAGCGGACCGAACAGCTCTCGGCCCCGCGTCCCATGCCTCCGTTCGGCGCCGACCAGCGGACGGGGCGGTGGGCTACAGGACCGGCGCCGATCGCCTGCAAGCCATCGCGGATCGGCTGCGCGTCCCGGTCGCGACCTTCTTCGTCGGAACGGTCGGCTCGATCGAGGGCGTATCGCCGGTCCTCGACCTGCTGCGCCATCCGGAGACGGCAAGGCTCGTCAGGGCGTTCGCGGCGATCTCCGACCCGGTGACGCGCCATCGCGTGCTGTCCGCCGTCGAGGCCGCTGCGGCGGGCGCCGAGGCGCCGGATGAGCCGCCGTCTGGGCCGGCGACCGAGGCCGCATGCGACGGTTCGCAGGAGGGCCAGGGGTAGCGGTGGGTCTTCGTGTCCGGTGACCGCATCCAGTCCGCCGCGACGCGGGTTCTGTCCTGGTCGGTCAGTTCAGCGACCGGCTCTGCATCCGCATCCGGGCGGCAAGGGCAAGGCCAACTTCAAGTAGGGCGATCCGCACGCCCGGCAGCGCTGCCTTCGCCCCGTCGTCCTCCTCGATCAGCGAATGGGTGATGATCAAGTGATCGGCGATAAGGTCGAGGGTGTCGATCGGCATGGTCGCCGGGTGGGGTGGGGGCGGCACGAACCGACCGACGTTGCCATAGGCCGCGATCGTATCGGTGCCCCCCCTGGCCAGTTCGGTGATCGAGCCGAGATAGCCGATGAACGCGCCGTTCTCGATGCCGAACGAAGGCACGCCACCCGCCCCAACCCAGCGCGGGGTATCGTCGGGCTTGAGCAGGCGATACCGGATGCTGAACTCCGCCCCGCTCGCGAGGGCCTCATCGAGAATGCCGGTGGCGGTGCCGCGGTCGTCCGGGTGAACGCGTAGGACCCACCCCCGACCGAGGGCCTCCGTGCTTGGCTGGCCGGTGAGTGCCTCCCACTCAGGGCAGGCGTAGACGCATCGCCCGCGAGCGTCGGTCACGAAGATCATCGTCGCGTGGTCCGGCCGTGCTCCCCGCGCGCGATGAACGGACGGATGTCACACGTGCTATTTCAATTCTTGGCGGCATAACACAACCTACATCAGCATCTCCGGGCCCAGCGGGATGACCGCGTGCGCGATCGAGACGACTTGCCAGACCTGTGTCTCCGCGCAATGGCGGACCGGCTGCGCCGGCCAATCGAGCGGTTCTCGACCCCAGGGCGACGCCACGAGCGGTCGGTCCTGACGAATGCTGCGGCTGTGGCACGGACTGCGGACCGACGCGGGCCGCGCGGCCGCCCTCGACGCCCACCGCGAGATCGCGGAGCGGGAAGGCGGCCGAACGGTGAGACCTACCGATCCTACATCGGGACCGCGCAGTCAGGCAGGGCCATCGCCGCCAGGGGAGGCACCGGTAACCTTGGCCTCGCGATCGCGGTTCGGGACTCCCTGAGGTTGGATGGGGGCGATGCACTTCCGGATGCGCCGGTTGGGAAACGAGGCGACCGAGATGGGCTTTCTGGTCCTGGCCTACGGTCCGGAGCGGGTGATGGCGGCCCTTGGCACCGGTCCCCGTCCACGCCGCCCTCCGCGTGTGAGCGCACGCGGCACCGCGCGCGCTGTCACAACTTCGCACCGGCACACCGAAACCCGTTTTCACCCGGTCCCCACGCCGAGAAGGACAGCCGCTTATGAGGGGAGCTGCCAGCGCTCTTGGCGGCTCGGTTGGGTCGGAAGCGGGCAGGCCGCCTTTCCCGGCTTGTGGACGCCGAGCGGAATCCGGGTGCGATCACACCGGCCTCGGCTACGATCATTGCGCTGCCCGCGAGTGGATGGGGAAGCGCCAGCCGGCGCGAAGGCGAGAATGACCAAGCAGTCGATGATCGGGTTGATCCGCCGACGTTGGATGGCCGAACGACCCTTCGACGGCCATACGACCGATAGCCTGAACCGCAAGATCGCAAATCCCGCCACACGAAACGACGTTCGAGAGCAGGCCCGGCGGGAGCTGCAGATCCGGCGACAGCTGGAACCCCTCACCTGAGGCTTCTGGCGTGCGATCGCTTCCGAGCAATTCTGATCTGGCGGCTCACCCATCCTCCCAGATCGGGCATACGCGGAACGTTCCCTTTCCGGCCAGGAACCGGGGTCCCTTGAAGTCCGGCCCTGCCTTCGGCGGCGGTCGCCGTGTCCGTGAAAGCGCGCTGCCGCGGCGACACCGGCGCCGCGGCGACCTTGGCGGCGAGGGCCGCACGAGGTTCGGGCGGCGGCGGGACCGGCGTGATGTCGCCGAAGCCGCTCCGGTCATGCTCGTCTGGGACCGGGATCGCGCGCGTCCGCCGCATGATCTGAGGCCACCGATGAGCCGTGTTGAGGATGCCGCGCGCAGTTTCTTGGCACAAGGCAACGGATCGCCGCCGCTGCGGCGCGGCCCATTCCCGGCGCGCGGAAACACGGGCATCTGAAACGTCCCGTCGTCGCGGCCCCGGGGCGGGATCCCGTGGACGGACGCATCGTCGTCCCCCCGCTGGTCGTGGACGCTCAAGTCCTTCGCGCGCGAGACTTCGATGCGCGTCATGGGGTTGGATGGCCACTCGGGGGACGTGCCGCCCCTTTCCTGGGACGCCACGCGCGGCTCGGCTCGTCAGGCGACCGAGGGGAATGCGGTCCGAGCCGATCCACGCCGGACCGTCAGCATCTCGTAGGGAGCGGCGAAGCGCCTGACACCCGGGGTCGTGGCCCGGGCCACCGCGCACCCGGCCAAGGCCGGGCGGCACCCGATGGCCGAGTCGGAGTGTGGCTCGGTGGCTTGACCGAACGACGGTCCCGGACGCCACGACGCCGCCAGGCCGCAACGGCGGCGCGCTTCCGGCGCGCTTCGGGATGCGAGGACGGAACAGTTGGCCGCCCGCCCATCGGTCCCGCGCAGCCCCGCACCGCCCGGCACGCGCAGGGCGGCTCCCGGCCTGGCCACCGGGATGCGCAGCCGTTGCGGCAGACCGCGGTCAGACGCAGATGTCGGGGACGAGCAAGCCTCCCCGCAGCCGGCGGCCCGCCCGGTGGACGGCATGGGGCGCACGGCTTGGGACCGGCGCCCTGGCGTTCCGCCGGCAGCGCCCGGTGCGTGCCGGCCTCAGCCCGGCCCAGCCGTCGGCCACCGGGGATGCAGGTCGTCGATGACGAAGGCGTGGACGTGCCGGCCCCGGCCGGCGCCCGCAAGGTGGGGGTGGTCGGGCGAGAGGTCGGGATGCGCGTGCTCGACGACGTCCGGATCCGAGGCGGGCCCCAGCACGGCCGCCGCCGCGACGGCCGCCAGGGTGAGCGCACCCAGGACCGCGAGCGTGACCGGCAGGCCGGCCTCTGCGCCGAGCCAGCCCGCGAGCGGATAGGTGATGAGCCAAGCGACGTGCGACAGGGCGAACTGCGCCGCGAACACCGCGGGCCGATCCTCGGGCGTGGCCGAGCGCCGGAGCAGCCGCCCGGTCGGGGTCTGGGCGGCGGAGTAGCCAGCCCCGAGCACGAGCCAGGTCGTGAGGAGCATCGGCCAGCCGATCACGCCTCCCCAGGTCGTCGCGGCGAAGGCGAGCAGCCCGACGCCGAGGAGACCCGCCGCAGGCAGCATCACGGTCCGGTCCGGCAGCCGGTCGAGCGCCCGCGGCAGGAGCAGGGCCGCAACCATCGAGCCACCGCCGAACAACCCGAGCGCCACGGCGACGTCGTTCTGGGGCCGGTGCAGGATGGCGCGCGCGATCACGACGGTGTTGACGATGACCATCGAGCCGGCCGCCGACACCGCGAGGTTTTAGGGCCAGCAACCCGCGCAGGCGGGGCGTGGCGAGGTAGATGCGCAGACCCCTCGTGGTCCGATCATAGATCCCGCGGCGCTCGGTCGACTTCGGGCTCGGCAGGCTGACTGAGACGACGAGCGCCGCCGAGCACAGGAAGCCCGCCACGGTCCCTCCGAACAGCCAGTGGAAGTCGATGACGGTCAGCAGGACCGCAGCGAGCGCCGGGCTGAGCAGATTCTCCAGGTCGTAGGCCAGCCGTGAGAGGGAGAGCGCCCGGGTGTAGTCGCGCTCCTCGGGCAGGATGTCCGGGATGGTCGCCTGGAAGGTCGGGGTGAAGGCGGCCGAGCAGGACTGAAGCACGAAGACGAGGACGTAGACCTGCCAGACCTGGCCGACGAACGGCAGGATCAGGGCGACGGCGGCGCGGACGAGGTCGGTCGAAACCAGGAAGGCGCGACGCGGCAACCGCCCGGTGAATGCGTTCGCCACGGGCGCCACCAGCACATAGGCGACCATCTTGATGGCGAGCGCCATGCCGAGCACCGCGCCGGCCTCCGGGCCTGCGAGGCGATAGGCCAGCAGCCCGAGTGCGACCGTCAGCAGGCCGGTGCCGATCAGGGCGATGACCTGCGCGGCGTAGAGGTGCCGGTAGGTCCGGTCGGCGAGGACGCTCAGCATCGGGCGAGCCTCACAGGTACTTCGCCAACGCCTTGAACTCGGCGAGCGCGGCCTTGGCGGTCGTGCCGCCGTCCCCGACCCCGTCGCCGATGCAGTGTTCCATGTGGTCCTGGATGAGGACGCGCTTGGCGCTGGCGATGGCGCTTTCGACCGCGTGGAGCTGCTGCGCGAGGTCCACGCAGGCGCGGCCCTCCTCGATCATGGCGATGACGCCGGCGAGGTGGCCGTTGGCGCGCCTCAGGCGCTTGACGATGTCCGGGTGGGAGGCGTGCGCACGTTCCATGTCGACGTGCTATCCCCCCGGATAGGATATGAGAAGGGAAATCGACGTTCCGGCGTCGGCTGGCTCGTTTCGAGAGAGGGGGGTCGGGTGTCCTCGTGACGGCGTCTCATGGCGGTGGCCCTCGCATTCGCGCCGATGGCCGTCCTGGTCATGCCGACGATGGTCGATGGTCGTCGTGGGGCTACGACGCCTGTCGTGCACGCGTTCGCCGACCACGACCATGGCGCGGGCCGGCATGCCAAGGACGACTTGGCCGACCACGCCCAATCCCGCGCGCAGGACGCGATGCCCGTTCTCGCTCCGGCCGCCGGGGGCGCCGCCTGGACGGCCACGACGTTCCCGGTCGGCGACCGGCCCGTGCATGCCGCTGGCAGGGTCCGGGAGCCGTTCGAGCCACCGAGGGCGTGAGGAAGCCTGTCCGGTACCTGCACTCGAACGGCGGCACCGCGCGCCCACGCCTGCGGCCGACCGCCCATGGCATCGACATGTTCAGGTGTCCCCTCCCCGCGCCGCTGACCATCGCCGACGGCTTCCTGATCGCGACGTGGCGGCTCGGGGCGCAGGATGCCGGCCGCGCCCATCACGGCGAAGACGACCGGCGAGGTCGCCAGGCTGCGCATGGGCCGCGGCGACCGGATGGCGAAGGGCGAGGTCGTCGCCCCGCTCGACGGCCGCGAGATCACCGAATCGAAGGGCGAGTACCCCGTCGCCAGGGTGTCCGCCGCCCCCCGGAGGCCGGTGTTCGAGCGCGACAAGGTCCTCTGTGCCAAGCGCATCACGTCCGAGCGGCAGTACCTGCGCTCGCAGGCGAGCGACCTGACCTCAAGGTCAGGGAGGACGCCGCCCGGCGCAAGCTCATCTTCCCGGGCCAGGGCACGGCCGAGATCGACGCCTGCCGAACCAGCCGGAGGGACAGTGCGAGCGTCAGGAGATCCGCTCACACATCGCGGGCAAGATCGTCGAGCGCCGCGTCGACCCTGGGGCCGTGGTTGGGCGGGACAACCTGGAGATCGAACGTCTACTCGGTCGTCGACCTATCGAAGGTCCGTGTCGGCCCCGCGGTGCGCGCAGGCGGCATGCCCCTGGTCGGCGAGGGTCCGGCGGTCACGGTCCGCGGCGAGCGGGCGCAACGTCTTCAACGTCGCCGCTCGGTTCTGGGATGTCGTTCCGAAGCCGGCCGGCCGGGGCTGGTGCGAGCTGTCGCCCGCGATGCCGGTCCGCCGCGGCCCTGAACAGGATTCGTCATTGGCCCGGCCCGCCAGGGGGCGCCAACGCCAGGGCGCGCGCGAGGGCCAGGACCTCCTGGCGGTCCGCCCGGTGGCGCAGGCCCTGCCACGCCTGCAACATCGCGGCCGTCTCGGCGTGCTCTGCCAGCGCCGCCGAGCCATCGCGGAAGGCCGCCTCGGGGACGCCGAGCGCTGCGGCCACGCCCGCCAGGAGCACGGCCGTGGCGGGCCGGGCCGGCCGCGCGGGCTCCCCGGGCCCACCATCGACGCGGCTGCCGGAACGGCGCCGCCGAGAACGTCGGTCCCTCGAACCCATCGATATCCTCATGGCACTTCCGAGGGCCGTCCCCCCGAGACATCCCCCGATCGGACCGAGGTCCGCCCGGCGGGGCGGGAAGGCGGTCGCGCGGCGATCTTCGCCGTTCCGGGAGCCGCGGGCCGGCCGCACCGGGCCCCCGGCGTCAGGGATCCTTTCGGTCGAAGGTCCGGCGCAGGTCCCGCGCGAACGCCTTCGCGAGCTCCGGCGCCTCGGCCACCACCTCCTCGTAGAACCTCGTCCCGACCGGGCTCTCCTGGGTGTAGTCGGGGGGCAGGTCGCCGATCGTGCTGGCGATCTCGCGGAAGACCACTTCCCGCTCGTGAGGCGGCAATTTTTGCATGACGAGATGCATCATCGCTATCGTGGATGTCCGCAATACCGCGATCATCGCCGTGGTGGTCACCGCGAAGTGATGCGTCTGCTCGCTGTTCATGATCTATCGCCTCGCATCGCCCCCGAAACCTCCCGTGCGCCCGCGCGCGATTGACAAAGGCCGGCCTCGCCGGAGCACATCCCGATCCACGACGGGCACCTCAATGAAACCTGCCCTTCATGGCCATGATCAGAAGCAGCGCGACAGCGATCCCCATCGAGTAGACCACCATCGCCCGGTTGGCGGCCTTGCGGACGTAGGGCCTGACGCGTCGCCTGCCGCGTGGCCTCGACGTCCAGTCGGGTTGGAGCCGCTCCGATTTCTTGCTCATGTCCGACGCCCCCGGTCACACCGGCAGGTGCGCGCCCTCGGCCGCGAGCGCCTCGTCCTCGACCTGGACCGTGACGTGCTCGATGCCGTGCCGCTCCTTCATCAGCCCGCGGACGGCCCGGATGACGGCGGGACCGCCGGCGGGGTCGTCGACCACCACGTGGCCGCTCATCGCGTCGAACCCGGAGGTGAGCGTCCACGCGTGCAGGTCGTAGGCGCGCCGGACGCCCGGCATCGCCTCGATCTCGGCCTTCAGCGCCGCGAGGTCGACGCCCGGGGGCGTCCCCTCCAGCAGGATGTGCAGGGCCTCGCTCAGCAGGCGCCACGTCCGCGGGACGATGAACAGCCCGATGCCGGCCCCGACCAGCGGGTCCACCCAGCGAACGCCGGTCCACATCACCACGAGCGCCGCGACGATGACGCCGAGCGAGCCCAGCATGTCGGAGAAGACCTCGAAGTAGGCACCCTTGACGTTGAGGCTCTCGGACGACCCGCCCGACAGAAGCCGCATGCTGGCGAGGTTGACGCCGAGGCCGACGAGCGCCACCAGCATCATCGGCCAGCCGAGGATCTCGGTCGGCTCGACGAAGCGGCGGTAGGCCTCGAAGAGGATGTAGACGGTCACCCCGAGCAGCACGACGGCGTTCGCGAGCGCCGCCAGGATCTCGAAGCGCATGTAGCCGAAGCTCTTGCCCGGCGTCGGGGCCTTGCCCGCGTAGTGGATGGCGAGCAGCGACAGGGCGAGACCGCCCGCGTCGGTGACCATGTGCGCGGCGTCCGCGAGCAACGCCAGGCTGCCGGTGAGCAGGCCGCCCACCACCTCGGCGAACATGTACGTGAGGGTCAGCGCCAATGCCCAGGCGAGGCGCCCCTTGTTCCGGGCGGCCGCCGAGCCGGAGGGGATGCCACCGCCGTGCGAGTGCCCATGGCCGCCGCCGTGCGCGTGTCCGTGTCCCATGCCTACCTTCCGGATGTGCTGCGTTGCGAGGGGGGCGGCCTCACGGACCGTCCGTCCCGATGAGGTCGGCGACGTGCGCGCCGGCCGGATGCCCGGTCGCGGCGCGATGGGCCTGCGAGCAGGCCGCGTAGCCCGGGCCGAAGGCGGCCATCACGAGCTGGCGCCGCCCGTCGGCGGTCCCGCGGCTGGCAAGGAGCGCACGGCCGCCGGGCCAGACCTCGGAACCTGCCGACGGGCCGGGCCCGGGCTCGCCGTAGCGGCGCACGCCCTCGTCGTGGATGGTCCTGCGCGAACGCTCCAGCGCCTCCCCGGACAGGGGCACGCCGACCCAGACCATCTCCTGGAGTCCCTCGTCCCGGCAGACCACCAGGACCACCTCCGCGGTCTCCGATCCGGTGGCCGGCCCCCACCCGCTGGGATAGTAAAGGCCGGTCAGGTTCGCCTCGCGGTCGACCTTGAGCGGCCGCGGCACGGTGGCGACCGGGCCCCAGGCGAGACCGAACGGGGCCTCGCGGCCGGGGGCCTCCTCCGCCCGCGCCGCGTGCGACAGGTTCAGGACGCACAGCGCGGTGGCCGTCGCGAGTCCGGCGATTTCCCGCATCGCGCCTACTCCGCCGCCTTGAGGTGCCGGGGGGCCGCCTCGCCCGGCCGCTGGGCCGCCTTCGCGGGCTCGACCTTGCCGAAGCGCGCATAGAGGGCCGGCAGCACCACCAGGGTCAGTAGGGTGGCGCTGATCAGGCCGCCGATGACCACGGTGGCGAGCGGCCGCTGGATCTCGGCGCCGGTCTCGGTGGCGATGGCCATGGGCACGAAGCCGAGCGACGCGACGAGGGCGGTCATCGCCACCGGCCGCAGCCGGGTCATGGCGCCCTCCAGGATCGCCTCCCGCTTCGGCCGGCCCTCGGCTACGAGCTGCTTGATGAAGGTCAGCATCACGAGGCCGTTCAGCACCGCCACGCCCGAGAGGGCGATGAACCCGACCGCCGCCGGCACCGAGACGGGCATCCCGCGCAGCCACAGGGCCACGATGCCACCGGTCAGCGCCAGCGGCACGGCGCTGAACACGAGGAGCGCGTCGCGCGGGCTGCCCAGCGCCGAGTAGAGCAGCAGGAAGATCAGGAAGAAGCACACCGGCACCACGACGGCGAGCCGCTTCTTGGCCGAGGCGAGGTTCTCGAACTGCCCGCCCCAGGTCACGTAGTAGCCGGGCGGCAGCTGCACCTGGCTCCCGACCTTCGCCTGGGCCTCCGCCACGAGCGAGCCGATGTCGCGCCCGCGGACGTTGGCGGTGACGACGACCCGGCGCTTGCCGTTCTCGCGCGAGATCTGGTTCGGCCCCTCCGCGACGGAGAAGCTGGCGACCTGCTTGAGCAGGACCGATGTCGCCCGGCCGTTTAGGCCGGGCGGCAGCGGCACCGGGATGTTCTCCAGGGCTTCCCGGTCCTCGCGCACCGTGTCGGTGAGGCGCACCACGATCGGGAATCGCCGGTCGCCCTCGAACACGACCCCGGCGTCCCGGCCGCCGATCGCCGCGCCGATGACGTCCTGGATCGCCCCGGTACTGAGGCCGTAGCGGGCCGCCTCGGCCTTGTTGATCTTGATCTCCAGGAACGGCAGGCCCGCCGTCTGCTCGACCTTAACGTCCTCGGCGCCCTCGATGCCCCTGAGGATGGCCGCGACCTGGTTGGCGACCTTGAGCATCGGCTCGAACTCCTCGCCGAACACCTTCACGGCGAGGTCGCCGCGGCTGCCGGCGAGCAGCTCGTTGAAGCGCAGCTGGATCGGCTGGGAGAACTCGTAGACGTTGCCGGCGAGTTGCCCGACCGCCTTCTCGATCTGCTCCTGCAGCTCCGCCTTCGGCAGCTCCGGATCCGGCCACTCCTCCTGCGGCTTGAGGATCACGAAGGTGTCGGACGAGTTCGGCGGCATCGGGTCCGAGGCGACCTCGGCGGTGCCGGTCTTCGAGAAGACGTAGGCGACCTGCGGGAACTTCGAGACCACCTGCTCGACCTTGAGCTGCATAGCCTGCGACTGGCTCAGCGAGGTCGAGGGGATGCGTGTCGCGTTGAGCGCGATGCTCTTCTCGTCCAGCGTCGGGATGAACTCGGTGCCGAGCCGGGTGAACAAGGCTCCCGCGACGACGAGCAACAGCAGGGCCCCGCCGACGAACGCGAAGGGCGCCCTGACCGCGGCGCCGAGCACAGGCCGGTAGGCTCCCTTGAGCGCCCGGATGATCAGGTTGTCCTTCTCGGTGACCTTGCCCGTGATGACGATGGCGATCAGCGCCGGCACGAAGGTCAGCGAGAGCACAAAGGCGGCGACCAGCGCGATGATCACGGTCAGCGCCATCGGCTGGAACATCTTCCCCTCGACGCCGGTGAAGGTCAGCAGGGGCACGTAGACCAGGATGATGATCGCCTGCCCGTAGAGGGACGGCTTGATCATCTCCTCGGCCGAGGCCCGCACCGTCTGCAACCGTTCCTCGGTGTCGAGGGTCCGGCCCAGCGCATGCTGTTTCTCGGCGAGGTGGCGCAGGGCGTTCTCGGTGATGATCACCGCCCCGTCGACGATCAGCCCGAAGTCGAGGGCGCCGAGGCTCATTAGGTTGGCCGAGATCTTCGCCTCGACCATGCCGGTCATGGTCATCAGCATGGCGACCGGGATCACCAGCGCCGTGATGATCGCCGCCCGGATGTTGCCGAGCAGCAGGAACAGGATGACGATGACGAGGGTCGCGCCCTCGGACAGGTTCTTGGCCACCGTCTTCACGGTCGCCTCCACCAGGCGGGTCCGGTCGAGGACGGTCTGGACCTCGACGCCGGGCGGCAGGCTCTTGCGGATCTGGTCCATCTTGGCGTCGACGGCGGCCGCGACCGTGCGGCTGTTCTCGCCGATCAGCATCAGCGCGGTGCCGACCACGACCTCCCGCCCGTCCTCGCTGCCCGAGCCGGTGCGCAGGTCGCGGCCGATGCGGACCTCGGCGATGTCCTTGATCCGCACCGGGATGCCGCCGCGGGTCGCGACCACGACGTTGCCGATGTCGTCCATGTTCTCCAGGCGGCCGGCGGCGCGGACGACGTAGCCCTCGCCGTTGTCCTCCAGGTAGCGGGCGCCCTGGTTGGCGTTGTTGGTGTCGAGGGCGCGCCCGACGTCCGCGAAGGACAGGTCCAGGGACGCGAGCTTCGTGGGATTGGGCTGGACGTGGTACTGCTTCTCGAAGCCGCCGATCCCGTCGACCCCGGCCACGCCGGGCACGGTCTTGATCAGCGGCCGGATGATCCAGTCCTGGACCGTGCGCAGGAAGGCGGTCTGCTCCAGCGGGGTCCTGAGGCGCTGGCCCTCGGGGGTCAGGTAGCTGCCGTCCGGCTGCCAGCCGGGCTTCCCGCCCTGCGAGACCTTGCGGTCGCCCGGTTTCGCGTAGTGGATCGACCACATGTAGATCTCGCCGAGGCCCGTCGAGATCGGGCCCATCGCGGGCTCGGCGCCCGGCGGCAGGTCCTTCTTGACCTGGGCAAGGCGCTCGGCGACCTGCTGGCGGGCGAAGTAGATGTCGAGGGTCTCGGCGAAGACCGCGGTGACCTGCGAGAAGCCGTTGCGCGAGAGCGAGCGGGTGTATTCGAGGCCCTTGATGCCGGCGAGCGCCGTCTCGACCGGGTAGGTGACCTGCTTCTCGATGTCGACCGGCGACAGCGACGGCGCCGTCGTGTTGATCTGCACCTGGTTGTTGGTGATGTCGGGCACCGCGTCGATCGGCAGCTTGGTCACCGCGTAGCCGCCGAAGCCGGCGGCGAGCAGGGACAGCAGGAGGATCAGCCAGCGCTGGTGGACGGAGAAGTCGAGGATGCGGGCGATCATGGTCCGTCCCCTCAATGGTCGTGGTCGGCTTCGGACTTGCCGAGCTCGGCTTTCAGCAGGAAGGTGTTGCCGACCGCGAGTTCGTCGCCGGCCTTCAGGCCCGAGGCGACCTCGACGGCGTCGTCGTCGGACCGGCCGAGTTCGACCTCGCGCTTCTCGAACCCCTCCGGCGTCCGCACGAAGACGACGCTCTTGCCCTCGACCGTCTGGACCGCCGCCTTGGGCACGCGGACGGCGACGTCGTCGCGCGAGACGTCCACCTCGGCGGTGACGTAGGTCCCCGGGCGCCAGGACATGTCCTTGTTCGGCAGGGCGACGACGACCCGCGCGGCGCGGGTGTCGGCGTTGAGCAGCGGGCTGACGAAGATGACCTTGCCCCGGGCCTTCCGCTCGCCGTCCCCCTGGTCCGGGGTGACCGTGACCTCCGCGCCCTCCTTCACCTTGGCGAGTTCCGAGGTCGGCACGGAGAGCTCGATCCAGACCGTCGAGAGGTCGGCGACGGTGTACACGTCGGCGGGGTCGCCCTCCTTGCCCACCGCGGTGCCGACGTCGACCTTGCGTTCGACGATCCGGCCCGCGAGCGGCGAACGCAGCTCGTACTGGCGCAGCGTCGAGGCGTTGGGCGTCGCCTCGTCGCGCTTCTGGGCGGCGGCGACCTCCGCGGCGTTCAGGCCGAGCGCAGAGAGCTTCTGCCGGGCGAGGTCGACGCGCAATTGGTTCTCCTGGAACACGGCCTTGGCGTTGTCGTACGCGGCCTGAGACGCCGCCGCGGACGCCAGCAGCTTCTGCTGGCGCTCGAAGTTGATCTTCTGCAGGTCCGACTGCACCATGGCGGTGAGGTACTCGCTCTTGGCGTCGGCGACCTCGCGGCTGTCTAGCACGGCGACGACGTCGCCCTTCCTCACGTCGTCACCCAGGCGTTTGCGCATCTCGGACACCGTGCCGACGACCCGGACCGGGACCCGGGCGATCCGGTCGGTGTCCGGCGTGATGGTGCCCGGCGCGAGGATGTGCCGGGAGATCGTCCCGCCCTCCGCCTTGGCGACCTTGATGTCCTGGTTCTCCACCTGCTCGGCGCTCATCTTGATGTGGCCTTCCTCGCCCTCCGACTCGGAGTGCTCGTGCTCGCCGCGCGCCTGGCCGTCGGCCTTCCCGGCCGAGGGCTTGCCGTGGTCGTGGCCGTCGTCCGCGGTCTCGGCGGGTCCCTTGGCTGGCTCCTTGGCGGGGGCACTTGTAGCCGGCCCTGCAGCGTACGTGACCATCGACGGCGGCACGCCGACCGCGGTCAGGAGGCCGCGGACGAAGCCGGAGACGGCGGGAAGGGCGGCGCCCGCAAGGACGCCGGCGGCCACGAGGACCGCGGTCAGAAAGATGCGCATGATGATTCGCTCGGCCGAGACCGTGCGCCGTCAGGGACGGCGCCGTCGTTGATGCTGGGTGACGTGCGGCGACGCCCCGGAAGCGATCAGCTCCGCGCGGACGCGCCCGAGGCAGCGTCGCCTCAGGCGCGCGGGGGCCTCGGCAGGCGGTCCGGGAAGACCGAGCGGACGGACGCGGCGAGCCGCGCGTAACTCAGGCGCGAGGCCATGACAGGCGTGGACGCAGTCGTGCCATGCGGACTGACGGCGAGGTGACAGCCGCAATGGAGATGGCTGTGCACACCCGGGTCGGCGGCCCTATCCGCAGCCGCCCCCTCGTCGGACGCTACGGCGAGTTCCGTGCGGCCGTGCCCGTGATGCCCCTGGTGGTACGCTAGGTCAGAGGCCATTCCGGCGCTCGGCGCCGCCATGGCGAGCGCCAGGACCAGGGCGAGCGCGCGCGCGGCGGTCGACCACCACCCCATGACCGCCCCGAAGGACCTATGGCTCCGCGCCGCTGGCATCACCGCCCTTATGACCGATTAGATGATTCGACCGCAAGCCGTCGCCATCCAGGCCGCCGGCCGGAGCGAAGGTTGTCCGGGCGCCCCCACGTACCCGCCCCGACTGGCGTCGGGGCGGGCGTTCCACGGCACGCTTGAGGGGCAGACGACGCACCGTGAACCCTTTGTCGCGCGGGCCGGCTCAAGCGAGCGCGTAGCCGATGCTCGCGGCGAGAACCGCGAAGACGACGAGGAGGGGCAGCAGTCGCATGACGGCATCTCCACCCTTCGCCTCCACCGCCCGCGCGGCTGTCACCTCTTGCCGCTGGCGTCCTGGCTGTGCCCGTGGGCGTGGCCGTCGTTGGCGCCGTGCGCCGGCGTGCCGTCGGACCGCCGCTCCTGCGACTCACGGACCCGCGGATCGTCGCGGTGGGCGGGTCCGCCGGAGACGCCGCCGGTGTTCGGGACCGCGCGCTCGGGGTTCGCCGCGTTTCCGTGCCCGTCGATCGCGAGCGCGGGCAGCGCGGCCGCGGCGAGCGTCGCGACGGCGAGGGCGGCGGTGAGCGTCCTCTTCATGGGTCCATCTCCTGTCCGGTCTGCGGTCGGGCCGACCGCTTCGAGACCCGAGATAGACGACCCGTATGTCTGCCGGTCGCCGCGTCGGTGACGAAGTGTGTCCGCTCCGCACACGGGCATCCGGGCCTGTCGCAGCCCGGACGATCGCGTCGACACACTTCGTCACCGTCCGGAAAAGCCGCGACCACGGGGCGGCCTTAACCCTGGCGGCGGCCCGGCGCGACCGAGCGAGGCCGGAACACCCACCCGAAGATCATAGGTGACGAATGGACAAATCCTTCCCGTCGAGCCCAGCGACGCGCGTGCCGCTCGCCATCGCGCTGGCCGCGCTGGCGGGCTCCGCGGACTCGATCGGATTCCTCGAACACTCGCAGCTGTTCATGTCGTTCATGAGCGGGAACACGACCCGCTTCGGGGTCGCGGCCAGCGGTTTCGACTGGCCGGGAGCCATGCGCTTCGGCAGCACCATCTCTCTGTTCTGCTTCGGCGCCTTCGTCGGGACGCTTCTGGCGGCTTGGGCCGGCCGGTGGCGCCTCTCGGTCCTGCTCGGCGTCCAGGCCGTGCTGCTGTCCATCGGCAACCTCCTGCCGGAGGGACCGGAGGCGTTCCCGCTTCACGCGTACCCGGTCGTGCTGGCGTTGGGGATCCTCAACGCGACGCTGCAGGACGAGGGCGGCCGAAGCCTTGCGCTGACCTACGTCACGGGAACGGTCGTGCGCTTCGGGACCGGGCTCGCGAACATGGTCCTGCACGAACCCGCGCCCTCCTTCTGGCTCCAGGCCCCGCTCTGGGGGGGCCTGACCGCGGGGGGCGGTCGCGGGCGGCTTCCTGCAGAGGCTGCTCGGGCCCGACGCCTTCCTCGTGCCCGCCGCGCTCTCAGCGGCGCTGGCGGCAGCCACGCTGCTCCTGACGCTGGCGCTGCCGGGCAGCGCCTACGTGTCCAACGCGCGGTCGGCGCAGCCGGACGCGCACCCCGACGCGCCGGCGACCGCGCGCTGAGGGCCGGCCGGGGGGACGCCGCCCTGACCGCGCCCGCCCGGCCGGGGCAGGCGGATCTCGGCCCGTAGGCCTCCCCCGGGCCGGTTCGCCAGGCGGAGGCTGCCACCCTCGGCCTCGACCGCCCGTCGCGCGATGGTCAGTCCCAGGCCGGTCCCGCCCGTGTTCCGGTTTCGCGACGCCTCCAAACGCACGAACGGCTCGAAGGCCCGGGCCACGTCCTCCGACGGGATACCGGGCCCGTCGTCGTCGACGTGCACCACGAGGTCACCGTCTTCGAAGCCCAGGGCGATGCGCACCCGGTCGCCGTAGCGGACGCCGTTGTCGACGAGGTTTTCCAGTGCCCGCCGAAGCGCGACCGGCCTCACTTCCGCCAGCGCCCGTCCGGGGCCGGCATACGCGACATCCCGGCCGGCGTCCGCCGAGGCGTCCGCCACCCCCATCAGGAGGCTCGCGACGTTGACGGCCTGCCGCGCTTCCGGGTCGTCGCCGCCGCGCACGTAAGCCAGGGTCGCCTCGACCATGGCCTGCATCTCGTCGAGGTCCGCCGCCATCGCGCGACGCTCGTCGGCGTCCTCGACCCGGTCGAGGCGCAGGCGGAGCCGGGCGATGGGCGTGCGCAGGTCGTGCGAGACCGCCGCCAGCGCCTGGGTCCGCTCGGCGACGAGACCGTGGATGCGGTCCTGCATGGCGTTCAGCGCGCGCCCGATCCCACGCGTCTCGTCCGGCCCCACCTCCGGCACCGGTACGACCGCCCCGCGGCCGATCCGCCCGGTGGCGCGGGTCAACTCGCGCAGGGGGCCGGCGATGCGGTGAACCACGACCACGGCGGCGACACCGACCAGGATGGCCATCGCCGTCGCCAGGTAGGCCCAGGCCCCCAGGCGGGCGAGGCCCGGCGCGTGTGCCGAGCGGAAGGTCAGGTAGCCGCCGTCAGGCAGCGGGAAGGCGCCGCGCAGGTCCCGCTGGCGCAGCGGCTCGTCCGGCGCGGCCAGGGTCAACGCAAGCTTCGGGCCGAGCACCGGCTCGACCTCCAGGACACGGTCTCGGAGGTCCAGCAGCGCCGGGTCGGTCCCGACGGCCCCGGCTGGCGGCCCACGTTCCCAGCCGATCTCGAAATGCGCCGAAGAGAGCGCCTGCGCCTCGGTCCCGCGATCCTCCGGAGGCCGGCGCAGCACCGCCTCGCGCGCCAGGACGAGTTGGTGGGCGATCTCGGTCGCGAACGCGTCATCGGCGGCGGCCGACGCCGACCGGCGGTAGAGCGCGAGCGCGCCGCCGTGCACGGCCAGGACCGCCAACAGCAGGACGGCGACCGTGCGCCCTTCCAGGCTGCGGGCGAGGCCTGCCAGCCCCCTCAAGTGCGCCCGACCTTCGCGGCCAGCATGTAGCCGGAGCCGCGCACCGTCTTGATCACCGGGGCCGCGCCCTCGGGCGGTTCGAGCTTGCGCCGGAGGCGGCTGACCAGGGTGTCGACGCTGCGGTCGGATGGCGCGGCGAGGCGCCCGCGGCCCATCTCAAGGATCTGCTCGCGGCCGAGCACCCGCCCGGGATGCTCCAGGAAGACCAGGAGCAGGTCGTGCTCCGCCCCCGACAGGTCCACGGCGGCTCCCTCGGGATCGGTCAGGGCCCGGCTGCGCAGGTCGAGGCGCCAGCCGGCGAAGGACAGCGTCTCCGGCCGCGCCGCGGCGTTGGGAGCCGGCGCGATGGTCGCGCGGCGCAGCACCGCGCGGATGCGGGCCAGCAGCTCCGGCCGTCCGAACGGCTTGGCGATGTAATCGTCGGCGCCGAGCTCCAAGCCAAGGACCCGGTCGGCCTCCTCGTTGCGGGCGCTCAGCATGATGACGGGTACGGTGCCCTTCACCCTGAGGGCCTTGAGCAGGTCGAATCCGGAGGCGCCCGGCAGCATGACGTCGAGCAGGACGAGGTCGACGGGCACCTCGGGCAGGAGCGTCCACATCTCGGCGCCGCTCCGGCAGCCCGTCACGCGGTAGCCGCTCTCCCGAAGGATGCGCGCGACGAGCACGCGCATGCCATCATCATCCTCGACGAGGAGGATGTGCTCCGTCGGGGAAGCCCCGCCCCGTTCACCGCCCTGCTCCATCAGGCGCCTGTCCCGCCGGCCGGCGAGGGACTGCCCGTCGGGGCCGCGGCAAGGAACCTCTTGGCCGCCGGCCACCAGGGGGCTGTCCGAAGGGGTGCGGCAGGGGAGCCGCAAGGTCGGCCGGCCTCGACGGCCCGAGCCTCGGCCTTGTCCGCGTGTGGCGCCCTCGTCATGAACCCTCCACCGTGTCGGCCGAGGACGGCCCATGCAAGGGCAGGCTTCCCGGCCCTCGACGGGATCGTCGCGCCCTGCCGCGGGGCGCGGTCGCCCCCCGAGCCGGCCGACCGAGACCTGTCCCGTTCGCGTCAAACCGTGTCAAGGCCGCCTGTCCGCACTGAAGGCCGTTATCATCGCGGTTCTAGTAGGTCCGGGGACGCTCCCGCCGGTCCCCCCGGGGCGGCCCATCTTGACCACGCCCCTTTCTCGTCGCGACGCCGCATGCCGGTCCTGGCCATGACGCCGTTCCAAACGAACGCGCGGTCGGTGGCCTCCCACCTCATCCGCCCTTCATTGGCGCCCGCGATCCCGATCGGATGAGACCGCGAGCGGAATGCGCGCTCCGCAGGGATCCGGACCTTCCCCCTTGGCTCCATCGCCGCCTGCGGCTTCGTGTGGGTCGCCATTCGGGCCGTCGGGATCGACCCCGGCAATCCCGCCAGCATCATCGAAGGCTTGGCCACCGGCGTAGGCTTCATCGGCGGCGGCGAGGTCCTCCAGCGCGCCCGGCGTACGTCGGGTACGGCCACGGCTGAGAGCTTGTGGGCGACGGGCGCGGTCGGCGCGGCGGCGGTCTCAGGCCTCCACGACGTCGCCCCCATCCTGATCATCGTGATGTTCCTCGCCTGCGCCGACTCGCGCCCCTGAATCGGCCATGGGCGTCGCATCTGCCTGGATCTCCCAATCCGCGGAAGCGATGCGCCGCGCCTATTTCGGCGGGAGCGTCGAAGTGAAGCGGCCCCGGTCCAGAAACCCGTTCCAGCCGTGTTTCTGGACGCGAACGCATGCTATCGGCTTCAGGCCGATGCCAGTCTGGAGAGCTCGCTCGGGACCGTGGCCGTACCGCACAAGCCGGACGCGCCCTTCCGGCAGCCGCAGATCCTGCATCGCGGTCGGGACGACGTCCGCTTCCATCTCGAAAGCTTGAGAGAGCGGGCGGCGGTCGCCGGTGCGCAGCACCTCTACCAGGCGATCGTCGACGTCCTCGGGCTGACGAAGCCGGACGACGTTGGGCGGTGTCTCCATGCCGGATCGCTCTCGCCGAGAGGTTCTGGCAGGCCAGGACACCCGCCCCGATACGCCGCCTTCAAATCACCGCCGTCGCTCGATCTCCGGCATTGCTCGATGGCGGAAGCCCCCGGCATTTACCTTGGTGGCAGCCCGACAGGCGGCCGAACGACACCTGGAGACTCACCCTTCGGCCGGACCAGGATCGGATGCGGGGTACCCCCGGCGGATCGTCGGCTTCTTGAGCCCGGCGCGACACTCAGGAGCGCGGTGGACCTCGCCCCGAACATGGGACTTGAACCTCTAGTCGGTAGAGGTCGTACACGCCCTGGCGAGGCGACAAGGACCACGTTCCATGAATCCCACACTGGCTACCTCCCGCTACCGCATCGCCGGCATGGACTGCGCCGCCTGTGCGGCCAAGATCACGAACGCCGTGCGCCGCGTGCCCGGCGTCTCCGACGTGTCGGTGTCGGTCACAGCCGGGACGATGACCGTCGAGCATGAGGATGACCCGCATCTCGGAGTCGCCGTGGTCCGCCAGGTCAACGGCCTCGGCGGTTACCGCGCCGCGCCCCTGTCCCAGGCGACCCAGGCCGACGTCGATGGCACCTGCACCCATAGCCATGGCCCCGACAATGCGAACGGGCCGGCCCAGAGCCACGACCATGGGACGCCAGCGGCGGAACCGTGGTGGCAGGGTGCCAAGATCCGCTTGGCAGCCGCGAGCGGCTGCGCCTTTGCACTGGCCTGGCTCGCCGCCAAGGTCGTCCCGGCCTACGAGCCCTGGTTTTACGGCGCCGCCGTCCTCGTCGGGCTCGTCCCCATCGCCCGGCGCGCCTTCGCCGCAGCTCGGTTCGGCACGCCCTTCACCATCGAAAGCCTCATGACGATTGCGGCCGCGGGCGCCCTCGTCATCGGGGCCGCCGAGGAGGCCGCCGCGGTGGTGTTCCTGTTCCTGATCGGCGAGCTGCTGGAGGGCGTGGCGGCCGGCCGGGCCAGGGCCTCGATCCAGGGCCTCGCGGCGCTGGTTCCCAAGACCGCCCTGGTCGAGCGCGACGGCACCACGACCGAGGTGCCCGCCGAGCAGCTGACCGTCGGTTCGGTCATCCTGGTGCGGCCCGGTGACCGCATCGCCGCCGACGGCGAGGTGGCCGAGGGGACCGGCGCCGTCGACGAGGCGCCGGTCACCGGCGAGAGCACGCCCAAGCGCAAGGGGGTGGGCGATGCCGTCTTCGCCGGCACCGTCAACGCGGATGGGGTGCTGCGCGTGCGCGTGACGGCGGCGGCGGCCGACAACACCATCGCGCGGATCGTGCAGCTGGTGGAGGAAGCGCAGGAGGCCAAGGCTCCGACCGAACGTTTCATCGACCGCTTCTCCACCTATTACACACCCGCCGTCGTCGCGGTCGCGGCGCTCGTCGCGGTCGTGCCGCCGCTGGTGTTCGGCGGGGCCTGGGGCGAATGGATCTACAAGGGCTTGGCGATCCTGCTGATCGGCTGCCCCTGCGCGCTGGTCATCTCGACGCCGGCGGCCATCGCCGCTGCCCTCTCGGCCGGCGCCCGGCGCGGCTTGCTGATGAAGGGCGGCACGGTGCTGGAGGGGCTCGGCGCCATCAAGGCCGTGGCCTTCGACAAGACGGGCACCCTGACCGAGGGCAGGCCCAAGGTGACGGACATCGTGGCGATCGGGCGGTCCGAGGACCAGGTGCTGTCCCTCGCCGCGGCGCTGGAGACCGGATCGAGCCACCCGCTGGCGCTCGCCATCCTGGGGCGGGCCAAGGCCGCGGGCGTGCCGGTGCCCCCCGTGAGCGACGCTTCGGCCCTTGGCGGCAAGGGCATCCTCGGCCGGGTCGGCGGCAAGGCGGTGTTCCTCGGCTCGCCGGCCGCGGCGGCGGAACGCGTCACCGTGCCCGAGGAGCACCGAACGCGCATCGCGGCGCTCAACGGCGAGGGAAAGACCGTGTCCGTGCTGCTCGACGGCGACGCGCTCGCCGGCTTCGTCGCGATGCGCGACGAGCCGCGCGCCGACGCACGGGCCGGCATCGAGGCGCTCAGGGCCTCGGGCGTGGAGCCGGTGATGCTGACCGGCGACAACCGGCTGACCGCCGAGGCGATCGGGCGGGATCTGGGCCTCGCGGTGCGGGCCGAGCTGTTGCCGCAGGACAAGCAACGCATCGTCCGCGAGTTGCAGGCGGGCGGCCGGAAGGTCGCCAAGGTCGGGGACGGCATCAACGACGCGCCGGCCCTCGCCGCGGCCGACATCGGCATCGCGATGGGGGGTGGCACCGACGTGGCGCTTGAGACCGCAGACGCGGCGGTGCTGCACGGTCGGGTCACGGATGTGGCCACCATGATCGCGTTGTCGAAGCGGACCATGGGCAACATCCGTCAGAACATCGCGGTCGCGCTGGGGTTGAAGGCGGTATTCCTGGTGACGACCGTGATCGGCGCGACGGGGCTGTGGCCGGCGATCCTGGCCGACACCGGCGCCACCGTGCTCGTGACCATGAACGCGCTTCGGCTCCTAGCACCCATCCGGAGCGCCTGAGACGTGGCGGACCGTCCGCGCCGCTGACTTCCGGCAGTCAGCGTCCGTTGACGGCCGCCCCGTGCGGGTAGCGCTCCGCCTTGGACGAAGGACGTGGCGTCTGAGGGCGCTGCATCGGCCTCGGCCTCAGCGAGCGATCAGCCGCCTCAGCTTCAGCAGGCGGGTTTCTCTCGGTTCATGGGGGTCGAGCGCGCTCGCCATCCCGCCCCCAGGGCGCATCAGGTAGGTCGTAGCCGTGTGGTCCACCGTGTAACCACCGCCCTCGATCGGGACCTTTCGGAAGTAGGCATGGTAGGATCTCGCGGCCGTCTCGACCTCCGCGATCGTCCCGGTGAGGCCGACGATGCGTGGGTCGAAGGCCTGGAGGTAGTCGGCGAGGATCTGCTTTGTGTCCCGCTCGGGATCGACCGTGACGAACAAGGCAGTGACCTTGTCCGCATCCGGGCCAAGCGCCGCCAAGAGCTCGGTCATCTCGAAGAGAGCGGTCGGGCACACCTCCGGGCAGTGGGTGAAGCCGAAGAAGACCGCGAGTGCCCTGCCTTCGAAGTCACCATCCGTCAGCACCTCGCCCTTGTGGCTTGTCAGACGGAAAGGGCCTCCGATTTGGGTTCGGTCCGGTGTCGACGCCATCCGCCGTGGCTTCGGCTCGAAGAGGCCGTTGCCGTAGAGGCCAAACGCGACCAGGGCCGCCAGGGAGAGCGTCCAAGGACCGGCCCGCACGATGCGAAGTCTCTTCATCGGAGTTTCCCATGATGCCCGCGCCCTTTTGACCGACCATGCTTCCCGGCGGCGCGATGGAGGATCGCGCCGGGGACGAGGCGACGAATGGGGCAGCGCGGGAAGTGATCGCCGCATCCCCAGGATCGAACAGAGTGGGAGCACGCGGCGATCCTGAAGCAGCATCGCACCGTGAGCGCGCCAGGGACGGGACATGGGACGCTGGAGTGATACTTGTCCTCGCGGGGAGCGGAACGGCAGCTGGCCTGCCTCGAACGATTTGTGTGAGGAGCTCTCGCATCGGAAGAGGCGATCGGCGTTTGCCGCAGAGATCGGCCGTAGCACCTGTCGGGCTATCCGATGCAGCCCGCTCCGGGCTGCTGGCCTCGATGGGTTCGGCAAACAGGGGCTCGATCTGCGCATTGGGCTATGTCCCGCCGAAGCTGAGACGCGCTACTTTGCTCCAGCCGAGGTGCGAGCCTCGGCCGCCCGACCCAAACCAAAACGTCTCCGGGAAACCTGGGCCGGTTCACGCAATCCGCGGGCGGCACTCGTCCGGAGCCATGAGGAGGCGATGGCAATGAGCGGCAGCGATGAGCGGCCGATAGACACGCTCGTGATCGGCGGTGGCCCTGCCGGGCTGACGGCAGCGATCTATCTCGCCCGCTACCACCGGACGGTTGCGGTCGTCGACGACGGCAACAGCCGGGCCAAATGGATCCCGCGCTCGCACAATCACGCCGGCTTTCCCGACGGCATCGGCGGGGAAGAACTCCTGGCGCGCATGTCGGCGCAGGCCGGACGCTACGGCTCTCGGTTCGTGAGGGGCCGCATCGACGTGATCGAGGGGCATCCCGGCCGCTTTCTCGCGCGGGGAGACGGCATCGCCCTGGTGGCACGCACCCTCATCCTCGCGACCGGAACCGTGAACCGGCGGCCAGACGTCGATCCGGACACGCACCGACGGGCCCTCGATCGCGGCCAGCTCCGGTACTGTCCGGTCTGCGACGGCTTCGAAGCAACGAGCCAGGCGATCGGCGTCATCGGCGCTGACGCGCGCGGCGTCGCGGAGGCCTTGTTCCTACGCACCTACTCCGCTGACGTCACGCTTCTCCCGACCGGCCCGATGGAGATCACGGCCGGCGACCGCTCGCTTCTCGAACGGGCCGGCGTCGCGATGGAGGCACGTCCGCTGGCGCGGCTTGTCTTCGACGACGACCGCGTCACCGCGCTTTTGGAAGGTGGCGGCGAGCGCCGCTTCGACACCGTCTACCCCGCGCTGGGATCGGACTCGAACGACGGCCTCGCGCACGCGCTCGGGCTGGAGATGGGAGACGGCTGCTGCATCGCGGTCGACCAGAAGCAGCGCACGAGCCGCGAGGGCATCTATGCCGCGGGCGACATCGTCTACGCTCTCGATCAGATCAGCGTCGCCATGGGCCACGCCGCGATTGCGGCGACGACCCTGCACAACGATCTGCGCGCACGGGAAGGGCGTAGTCAGCCGGGCCTGCCCTGACAATGCTCATCGCCAACCTCTTCTTGATGGCGGGTTGAAGCGTCGGGCGCGCAGGTGCAGTGCTTTGGGACGACCGACGCTCGGCAGATCGGCTGGACGGCGGTCATAGCGGTTGTGAGGGGCTGAGCTGGTTGCGCCGCTGGGGGGGACAGCGCCCCTGCACACGGCGCGCTCGGGCGACGACCTCGACACGACCGTCGCTCCGGATGAGGCCTTCGATGGTGGAGCATGGCAGGGATGGGGACAGGATCATCCCACCTCGTGAAGCAGCCCGTGCCCCCCTCGCAGCAACCTTGCCACCCGAGAGGCGAGTGAACCACCGAGCCGCTACTGCTGGCGGATTACCCCGCGCCGGCCGTTGGCTGGGGCATCCGGCAGATCGCGCTGGAGGAATTGGCGGTCGCGAACATGGTGTGCCCGGCCTCCGGCGCCATGCCTGAGCCAGGCACGCACATGGCGCAGAAGGAATGGATGAACCGGTCCATCCAGGACGCGGGCTGGGGGACGTTGACCGGGATGGTCCGCTACAAGGCCGCGAGAGCCGGTGCCGCGCTGATCCTGGTCGATGCGTAGAGCACGCCCGCCGAGTGCGGGTGGTGCGGCGCGGCTCCGCCGGCGCCGCTGCCCGTGCGGGGCGGACGAGCACCGTGACGTCAATGCGGCCAGGGTGATCCTCGGCCGTGGTCGCGCGGCGAAGGCCGCTGGCGAAGGGGTCACCCCTCGGGGGCGCCGACGCGGGCCGTCGGGCCGTGCGTCGCCCCGGGATGCACGGACCGGCGTGAACCGCGCCGGAGACCGGCGGGCGAGGTCATCGGCCTCAAATGACGACTGACCCGAAAAGACCCTCGTGCCCACCGAGATTCCGGAGCCGGCGGGCAGCGTCCGACTTCCGGATGGCGAGCTCCCCGATCCTGAGCACGCCGAGCCGGTCGGGCGCGTGGCGGGGCGGGCTGTGCGGGTCCGCCTCGCCGGCCCGCACCGGCGGCCTATCCCTTAAACGCTGTGTTGAGCTGTAGGGTCGCGAACGTCACGATCGATAGGATCGCGGCGATGTCGTAGAGCCCGTAGCCGACGGCTGCCCCGAGCGCACCCGTCGCCCACAGGCTCGCCGCAGTGGCGGTGCCGGAGGTTCCCCCGGCGCGCTTGAGGATCGCGCCGCCGCCGATGAAGCCGACGCCGGTGATGAGACCCTCGATGATCCGCGCCTGACCAGCCGAATCCTGGCCCAGCACTCGGATGGCGACGATCACGAAGCCGCAACTGGCGATCGCCACGAGCGGGAAGGTGCGCAGCCCTGCGCTCCGAGCCTCATGCTCGCGGTTCCAGCCGATAGGCAGGGCCAGGGCGTACGCGACCGCGAGGGCGATGAGGTGGGAGGCGACCTCCCAAAGGTCGAAGTTGCGTCCTGGCATTCGGTCCCCCTGCCCGACCGGGCGATCCGTCTACGACCTCAGGACGACGAGCGTCGCCTTCTCGATCCGCGCGAAGACGGCGATCACATACACGTACTTCGGGCAGGCCCCTACCGCGGAGCAAAGCCCCATGCGCTCGGCCATCGCGAACCCCGAGGCCCCCTTGCGGGCGGAGTGGGCAGTCACGTCACGGCACCGCCCGATCCCAATGGGGGCGGCCGAGCGACCGTCCCGTTATGTGGATGTTTCCGATGGCACTTCCGTATCGCCGGGCGCGGCATTCGGCTTCCCGGCCTCCCGCACGGACGACCGCAGCGCATCGCGAATGTCCTCGTCATCGGGGAGCGGATCGTAGCGACCGTTGCGGTGGCGGTAGAGGCGACAGGTCAAGGCGGCAGGCTCATCGCCGACCGGCGCGATGTCGCGGCCATCGACACGGATCGTGGGCGAGCCGACAAAGTTCTCGTCCCTCGCCTCCCGCAAGACCAAGATCTCGCGCAATTCGATGGCCTGTGGATCCAGGCCGAACTCCGGCAGGAGGCGGCGCAGCTGGGTCAAAGCCTCCGCGTGAGACGGGCAGTCCTCCCAGTAAAGCAGTGCGACATGCGGCGGGGTCATCGCTCGCTCCCGCCACGACCGGACCCGAGGGTCCACTTCACGGTGCAACCGACGGGTTTGGTCTCAGGGACTGCCACATCCCTTCCGGCGAGCACGGCGTCCAGGGCCGCGCGCAGCCATCCGGCGTCGCGGGATGGGTCGCGGTGGTCCTCATCCGGCGCACCGTGATAGGCGACCCGTCCGTCGGCATCGAGCACGAACGCCTCTGGGGTATGGCGTACGCCCCATGCCCGAGCAACTTCCTGGCCGGCGTCCATCAGGTAGGGACTGGCCATTTCCCCGGCCGTCACCCGATGTCTGCAGGCATCCAGCGTGTCATGGGGGGAAACGATCGGGTCGTTCGCGTTGATCTGCAGGACGCGGACCAACAGATCATAATCACGCGCCACGTTTTGTATGCGCTCATGCCAGGCAAGTGCCCAGGGGCAGTGGTTGCAGGTCCAGACGATCAGGGTGGCCGGGACCCGCCCTCCGTGCAACGACGTCGACCGGTCGCTCGTATCGCGCAGCACGAACGGCGGGGCACGATCCCCCACGCGGAGGGCAGGCTTGAGATCAGCAGGCTCCTTGTGGTGCGGCGAAGGCTCCAGATGTTGGATGCGCCCGTCGTCTCCGAGAGTGAAGGCGACATCGAGCGCCGAGAGGCCGTTGGGACCAGTGCGCCCATCCGCCCCGCCGGTGAACCTCGCGCGAAGGGCCAGCCTCGTGGCGGTTGCGGCGGGCAACAGGCGCCATTCCAGCGCCTGCATCGCAGGTCCGGCCGGCATCCGCGCTTGGTGAGCCAAGACCGCATCGATGCCGACGACCGTCTGGCCGGCAAAGGTCAGTCTCACGTCGTCGCTCAGCGCGGAACGGCGGGCGGCATCGGCCGAGGGCCCGGTCTGCCCGAGGGCGTTCATCCATGCGGCGACGGCAGTCGGGAGCTTGTCAGGCAACACCATGGTTCGAATCTCCTCGTGGGACACGTCGCTGGTCTGGGTCAGCCGCCCCATCGCTCGGAGCCGTCCCGGTCGTTGCGCCAAGGGGCGTCACGACCGACGCGACACAGGGTGATGGCGAACAGTTGGACCGACGATCCATCGAGCGAGTAGACGCTGTCCTTGCAGGCAAAGTCGGCGCTTCCGGTCTCGCGCTGCACCAAGACTTGCCCCGTGACGGGACTGGTCCAAGGCAGAAGGGGCTTGGCCGTCCAAGCGGCCGTGGCTCCGGGCGGGAGATCGGCGACTGCGCTGCTGATGGCGGCCATCTCTCCGGCGTGTATCAGGCGCTGCCAAAGTCGGCCCGCGGCACCGACGACGGGTAACGGCACCAGCAGCACCGCCGGGATCAAAAAACGGAAACGTCCTTGCGGCAACACGACCCTTAACCTAGCGAATGAACGTTGCCTCGATGCGACGCGGCCCCGGTACCGCCGATCCCGCGGTCCAACTCGCGCCGCACGAGTCGGCTGACCTCCGCGCGAGACGCTCCCTTGGCCCGGTGCGGGGAACGATCCGATGCCTGCGGCACACCCGACGGCATACCGGCGTCCCTGCGCGACCGCCAATCGTCATTGATGCAGGCTGTGATCAGGATCGATGATCAACCTTGAGCTTCGGCACCTACGATCGTTCGTCTGTCTCGCCGAGGAACTACACTTCGCGCGAGCCGCCGCACGCCTCAACATCGTGCAGCCGGCGCTCAGCGCGCAGATCCGCGGCATGGAGGGCATGCTCGGCGTTGAGTTGTTCGATAGAGGCCGACACAAGGTGGCGTTGACCGAACCAGGGCGCCTCTTGCTGGCCGAGGCCCGCGCAACCCTGGCGCAGGCCCAACACAGTATCGAGGTCGTTCAGCGCGCCGGGCGCGGGGAGGCCGGCCACCTACGGATCGGCTACACCGGCGCCGCTGCGTACTCGGGACTGATGTCGCGCCTGGTCCGCGATTTCCGCCGACGCGCGCCCGCCGTCACCTTCGGCTTCGAGGAGCTGTATCCGACGCTGCAACGCGATGCGCTCCTGGCAAGCCGCATCGACATGGGACTGATGGTGTTCCTGCCCTCGTTCCGCGACGAGCGGCTGGCCCATCGCGTGATCGAGCATTGGTCGCTGGTGGTTGCGCTGCCTGCCACCCATCCGCTCGTGTCCTGCGATCGGATCCGCCCCGATCAACTTCAAGGAGATGCGTTCGTCGTCTACGCGGCGCACGGCGGAGGACTCGGCGGGGAAGTTTTGGACCGGATCGGTGTGGTGCCGACCGCCGTCCATAGAGCCGCAACCGTGACCTCGCTCCTTGCCCTCGTTGCAGCCGGGCTTGGCCTTGCCGTCGTTCCCTCGGGTTTGGCAATCAGCACGACCGCCGACGTTGTTTTCCGATCCCTCGACTTATCGATTCCACCGCTGGAGGTTTCAGTCGTCTATGACGCGACGACCATGGTCCCGGCCCTGATGAATTTCATCAATGCATTCACATGACGGTCGCTGGCGAACGTTTCCGGCACAAAGACGCTCACTTCGCCATGTCAGCGAGATTCCTCGCAGGGATTGTATGTCGGAAGCGGGAAGATCGACTGGGTCGGTTGTCGTGATGAAAGCCGATCGCGGCCGCGATCGGCGACAGGTGGCATCAGCCCTCGACCTCGGCCATTAGCCCTTCAACCGATCCGGCGGCGCTCAGCCGCGGCATCGGGATGATCGTGGCGACTTTTCTCGGGTTCGGGGCGGTCGCTGCGAGACGGAACTCGTATCGCGGTCGGTTCGGTCCTCGCAACCGCAGGCAATCCAAGCTTCACGCAGCAAGCCCTGCCGGCCTCGTCGTGGGCGACATTCCGACGGACACGTCCGCGTCCCACAAGCCAAGCCGGCGCGTCGTCGGCATCGTTCTCGGCCCTGACCCCGGTGGACGTATCTTACGAGTACCGTCGCTCACGGTACAGGGTGCATCGTTTCGAGTCCTGTCTCAGTTTGAACCAGCCCGCGGGCCGGCGCTCCTGCGATTCCGTCCCACTTCCCGGACGCGCATGCGCGGCGGGGTCTGCGGCCCAGGCGACACCACGGACTGGTGGCCGGGGCCCGGCCGGGCGGATCCTCGCCCGCGAGCATGAGGCCGCGGGCGGGATCGGCGCCCCCTCGCAGTTCGGTTTCCCGGTCCCCGCTGGCCTTCCGCGACGATTTGCCGATGAGTTGGCGTCGGGGGAGCCCAACGCAGGAGGTGACCTGTCGCCGCTCGCGGAACCTTTGTCGTCCCCCCGGAACGGGTGGGCGTCGGCCCCGGGGCAGACATGGCTCGCCCTTCAGAGATCTGCTGGCGGATCCCGGTCGGCGTCAGGCGCCCCCCTGATCGCGGAGATCGGAACCCATGCGGCGCCCGGGAACGGGCCGCACGACGGGTGACGGGCGGCCGGCAGCGGGCGAGCCTCGCCCGCGGGGCCTCATCCCACCAGCTCGTCGAGAAGAAGCAGCAGCAGGAAGCCGACGAAGAACATGGCGGTCACCCAGGGACGGTCCTCGGACTCGTGCGCCTCGACCAGCAGTTCCTCGGTGACGAGGTAAAGCAGCGCGATCAAGCCGAAGGCCAGGAAGCCGCCTTGGACGGGGGCGGGCATGGAGCCCACGGGACCGCCGAGCAGGGCGCCGAGCGGCAGCAGCAGGACGAGACCCGCCGTCGCGCCGACCACCTTCCACTTCGATGCGCCGCCCTCGCCGAGCTCGCTGGCCACCGTGAGGCCCAGGAACAGCACCTCGACGGTGAGGGCCACGGTGAGCAGGAAGCCGGCCCTCGCGGCGGATGCGAAGGCGATGCCCAGCACGAGGCCGTCCACCAGGATGTCGATGCCGGTCACGGTCAGCAGCCCCACCGGCCCGGCCGCCCGCCGCTCCAGCATGCGGACCCCGAGCATCGCCGCCACGCCGACGGCGCCCCCGACCAGCGTGGCCCAAGGGGAGCCGACATGCTTCAGGTCTGGCAGGATCTCGCCGGCGGCAGCGGCGAACACCACCCCCGCCGCGAGATGCTGGATGGCGCTGACGAGGACGGCCCCCGGCCGCAGGTTGGCCGCGATCGCGGCCCCGAGGATGGCCGCCGCGGCCGGGATCAGCGTGTAGATCCAGGCTTGCATCGTGGCCTCACGCGGCGCCGTTCGGGCGGGCGGCGACGGGCCCGTCGTTGCACCCGAAGCGCTGCCCCTCGCCCCCGCGGAACTTCCGCCGGGCCTGCCGCGGGACCTGTGCGGACGTGGCCGGCGAGATGCCGGCCCTCGTCCTGGCGACCGCGAGGCCGGTCCACGCGCTCGACGGGTCGCGGAGGCCGTGCGCCGCGGCCGCGGCGTCCCCATCGTGCCGGAACGGCCCGGCAGCAGGCGCGCCCGTTGGCCCGCAGGCACGGCCGATCGGGTCCGCGTCGCGGCAGAGGCTGGCCATGTCACGCTCCCTTCCGAGGTCGAGCCGCGAGCCCTAGATCATCCAATGGCCGGTGGGGCAAGCCTCCCGGGCCGTGCGGGAAGCGAAATGAATCGAGCGACCCCGGCGCCATCGCGCCGGGGTCGCTCGGTCTTCCACGTCGCAAACCTCCCGGCCTCGCCCCACCTCGTCGCGTGCCCGATGCTCGATCGCCGCCGCGACGGAGATTCCCGGCGCGGCCTGGCTTGAGCCGGGGATCGATCCCGCGCCGACGCCGATGCCGTTCGTCACCTTCCTGCGGGTGCCGCTGCGAGAACCCGGCCGCGTCTTCGACCTGGCCCGCATCCGCGGGGCCCTGCTGGCCGCCGCCTCCTCGTCGGTGCCGCTGTCGGGCACGGCCCCCGATCTGGTATCTGCCAGCCGACCCGATGCTGCCCGCCGGCCTTCCGATCTACCGGTTCCGGGATTTGGCGACGGTCTACGGCACTGCCTGCCAGGAGCCGATTCAGGGGAGTTCGGCGACGGCATCATGTCGGCGATCGGCTCTGGACATGGACCTGGCTCAAAAGGCCAAGAACGAGCGCGACCGCGTGCGGCCCAGGATGTCGGGGAAGCTCCCGCTGTACAAGCGTCACGGCGACGACGACACCTCGAATGCGGTTTCAAGGAGGACCAGGGACGCGGGTCCGGCCGGCGGCTGGCGAGCCGTCGCGCCGGTCATATCGAGGCGGCGGGCCCACTCCGTCCCACCAGGCATCCCGGCCGGGATATGCGTCATGACGGTCGAAATCGACAAGGACCCGTCGGCCGCCCCACGAACTCGCCGAGGCATGAAAGTGAATGAGGTGCGTCGGTTCGGCGGGGCGACACTCGACATCTTAGCCGGGAGTGATGTCTCCCCGCCTTAAAAGGCGGGGCTTCCATGCCCAGGCGGACAAGGCGTCTCACATCCGAGACGGGCGATGTTCCGGGCGGCGTTCTGGTCGCGATCGTGTTCCGCTCCGCAGTCGCTGCACGTCCATCGCCGGATACTGAGACCGGCCAGTCCGCTGGGGCCGCTGAGGCACCCGCAGGACGAGCAGGTCCGGGTCGTGTTGGCTTCGTTCACCTCGGCGTAGGCCACCCCTGCGTGATCGCATTTGTAACGGAGCATGCCGCGCAACATCGACCATCCGGCGTCGAGCACGCTCTTCGCCATCCGGGTCTTCGTCATCGCCGAGGCCGACACGTCGCCGACCGTGATCCTGCGGGCGCGGTTCACCAGCGCCCGGGAGAACTTATGAAGGCTATCCTTCCGCCGGTTGGCGATCTTGGCATGGATCGCCTTCACCTGCCGCTTGCGCCTCTTGCGCTGCGCCTCGGCGAGCTTGGGTTCGAGGTCGCGGTAGAACCTGGCCTGCTCAAGCTCTCGCCCGTCCGAGCACGTCGCGACGGACTTAAGCCCGAGGTCGACGCCGATGTCATCACGCCCGCGCCCTTGCGAGCGGGGCACCTCGCACACGAGGTTGCAGTACCACCGGCCCCGTGCGTCCTGCGAGAAGTTTCCCGACTTGATCCGGCCCTCGACGGCGCGGTGCAGCCACAGGCGGAATCGCTGGCCGCGCAGGAGCACCGTCTCCCCGTCGAGCTCGACGTCCTGGTTCGTGAACGGCACCCAGCCGAGCGCTCGCTTCGGGCCTCGGCTCGCACGCCAGCGCAGCTTCGGGCGGCGTGCAGCCTTCCGCTTGGTGACGTACTCGTCGATCACCTCCTGCACGACCTGCGACGGGAGGCCGAGCAGGCTGCCGCTGCCCTTGGTCAGGTCGCGGAGCTGCTTCTTGGTCGCCCAGATGGGACCACGCTGCGCCGAGCGCATGCTGATCTCGTTGACGTAGTTCCAGACCGTGTTGACCGCATCGCCGAGGGCGATCAGCCGCGTGCCGCTCGTCGCGTCCTTGACGCGGAAGCTGAAGGCCTTCAGAACCAGTTGGTCTGTCGCGGTGCTCACGCCCTTCGCATAAGGCATATCGGCGGTTTGGTCTATGGAGCTTCGCACCGGGCGGCATGTCGTCTTCACCCTGCACGCCCACCTCGTGTTCACGACCAAGCGGCGCGGCAAGGTGCTGACGCGAGCGCACCTCGGCCGACTGCAAGAGATCTTCGCCAGCGTGTGCGCGAACTTCGAGGTAGAACTACGCGAGTTCAACGGCGAGGGGGATCACGTCCACCTGCTGGTATTCTATCCGCCGAAGGTTCGGCTCTCGGAACTGGTCAACAGCCTGAAGGGCGTGTCGAGCCGCTTGTTGAAGAAAGAGTTCCCCGAGATCGCTTCGTTCTGGTCCGTCAAGAAGAGCCGGGGCGTTCTCTGGACCCCGAGCTACTTCGCCGGATCGGTCGGCGGCGCGCCGCTCTCGATCCTGAAGCAGTACATCGAGAACCAAGGTCGCTGATCGCGGCTGCCGCCGCGAGCGCGCTTACATCCTCTCCCTGAAGGGAGAGGGATTAGCGCGCGTTCCGCTAACAATCACAGTCCGGCCCAAGAAAATGCGGCCTAACTTGCTCATCCGTCAGTCGGATTCATGATTTTTGGGCTTGACCGCCTCGGCCCTTCGTTTACTGGAATGCCGTCGCCGGCGCGCCTGTGCCGCCCGCGTCGCACACCGGAACCCTCTCCACCCCATGCCCAGCGACAGTCACAGTCGATCGACTGTGCCGCGCGCGCCGGCTAGGTCGCACGGACTCGCCCTGGAAGGGTGAACCCGGGACCTGGCCGCACGCGCGGCCCGTCCCAGGAGACCCTCATGTCCATCGTCCATCTCGCGTGGGCCGCGTCCGCGCCCGCCATTCCCCCTCGCGAAGGAACGGCGCCTCCGCGTCTTTCGGCCCACTGGTCGCTGAATCCCGCCACGGGTCGCCTGGAGTGTGCCTGGGTTCGGGCGCCGGGCCCACTGCAGGCGGCCGCGGTTGCTCAGGATTGCCCTAGACGTCTTGCGTTGCCGGAAGCGGCGTGAGACGGGGGCCCGCAAAGCTGCCCTCCCCCGACCCGCGCGGACAGGCGAGGCGTCCTTCGTTGGCGGATCTGCGCCGCGACGTCAGCCGGCCCGCGCGCGGCGGCCGCGGGCGCAAGACATCCGTACGACGCCAGTGACCGAATCGAGGCTGCGGTGGATTCCGGGGTTGCCCGCCAGCCCATCGCCGTCCACGACGGGCCGGAGGGGGCGCCATGGCGCGATCGGGATCCGGCCGTCATCGAGATGTCTTGCGGGTTTGTGACTGACGCCCATGCCTTCGGGGCGACGTTCGCGGGCCTCGCCCCGTCGGAGCGAAAGCCGCCAATCAGACGATTCATCGCCGGCGTGCGACGTTCGGAAGTTTAGCCATGCGTACCCTAGTCAGGCTTGCGATCGCCGCTCCATGGTGCGTCCCGTTGATCCCGGGGGCGGAAGCCGCGGACCTGGGGATCCCCGCGCCGTCCGCGGCCAGCTTCGTCGATTGGTCGGGGCCGTACCTGGCCGGGCAGGCCAGCGGGGGCGCGTCGTACGGGGGCTTCGACCTCGGCGCGCCGCGCGTCGGCGTCCGGACCGTCCCCGATTTCCGGACAGGCGACGGGGCCGGGCGCAACGACGCCGGCCGGCGGGCGACCTCCGCGGTCGGCGGCCTCGCCCTCGGCTGGGGCTGGCAGGCCGGGCAAACGGTGATCGGGCTGGAGGCGGACCTCTCGGCGGCATCGCTCAAGCGGCCGGTCCTCGGCACGACCCCCGGCTTCGGCTACGAGCGCCGCGACGGGCTGGACGGGCTCGACATCGTGCGGGCCAAGACCGGCGCGTACGGCACGCTCCGCGCGCGGCTGGGCTACAGCTTCGACCGCTACCTCGTGTACGGGAGCTTCGGCCTGGCGGCCGCCGACAGCCACGTGCTGTCGACGTTCCCGGGGCAGGACGGGACCGCCCCCGACCGCAGCCGGCGCGAGTTCGGGTCGGTCGGGTTCACGTTGGGCGCGGGCATCCAGTTCGCCATCCTCCCGAACTTCGCGCTCGGCATCGACTACCGCTACCTGGACCTCGGGCGGACCGACCGCCTCGGGCTCGGCTTCGTGCCCGGCGCCGACGGGGGCCCCTTCTCCGCGCGCGTCGGCGCCGCCTCGAACCAGGTGTTGGCCCGCCTTTACTGGTTCCCGGGGGGCCTCGCCCTGCCGCCCGAACCCGACGACGCGGCCCCGCACGATCCGGACACAGGCAATTCCGACCGCATCTCGGTGCACGGGCAGACGACCCTCGTCGCGCAGGGCGTGCCAAACTTCCGTTCGCCCTACGTCGGCCCTCAGAGCCTGGTCCCGAGCCAGACCCAGCAGACCACGACCGCGACCGTGTTCCTCGGCCTGAGGCTGACCGACAGCACCGAGCTCTACTACAACCCGGAGTTCAGCCAGGGCTTCGGCCTCAGCCGGACCACCGGCGTCGCCGGCTTCCTGAACGGCGAGGCGCAGAAGGCCGGCGCCGCGGCGCCCCGGCTGCGGTCGAACCGCTACTACGTGCGCCAGACCTTCGGGCTCGGCGGCGAGACCGAGACCGTGCCCGACGGGCCCAACCAGTTGGCCGGGACGCGCGACGTCGAGCGGGTCACGGTGGTGGCCGGCAAGTTCGCGCTCGGCGACTTCTTCGACGGCAACGCCTACGCGCACGACCCGCGCGTCGACTACTTCAACTGGTCGCTGTGGGCCTCCGGCGCCTACGACTTCCCGGCCAACCTGCCAGGCTACACGCAGGGCGTCATGGTCGAGTACAACCGGAGCGCTTTCGCCGTCCGCGGTGCCTACACGCAGGTCCCGAAGGAGCCGTCCAGCGACGTCCTGGACCCGAGGGTCCTCCGGCGCGGCGGGGCCACGCTGGAGTTCGAGGAGCGCCATATCCTTCCGCTCCTCCACCAGCCGGGCAAGCTGCGCGTCGGCCTGTTCAGCAACGAGGGCGTGACCGCGAACTATCGCGACGTCGTCGCCCTCACGCAGGCGGGCGCGTTCGCCGACGCCAACGAAGCCGCGGCCGCAACGCGCCGCCCGAGGCGCAAGAGCGGCTTCTACGTCAACCTGGAGCAGGCCCTGACGGCCGACCTCGGCTCGTTCCTCCGGTTCAGCGACGGCGACGGCCGGACGGAGAACCTGTCGTTCGCCGACATCGACCGCTCGCTCTCGGGCGGCCTCTCGCTGAAGGGGGCCGGCTGGGGAAGAGCGCAGGACACCGTCGGCGTCGGGGCCGTGATGAACGCCCTGTCGCCCTCGCACCGGGCATACCTCGCGGCGGGCGGCCTCGGCCTGGTCGTCGGCGACGGGCGGCTTCGGTACGCCGCCGAGCGCGCGTTCGAGGCGTACTACGCCGTCGGCGTCAGCAGGGCCGTGACGGTGACGTTCGACTACCAGCACGTCGACAGCCCGGGATACAACCGCGACCGGGGGCCAGTGGACGCCTTCGCCACGCGCCTGCACGTCGACTTCTGACGGCATCGAGACCAGGGAGACGAGCCGACGGGCTCGACGGCAAGCCGTCGTGGCGGATGCGGCAGCGCCGGATCGGACCTGACGCCAGGGCCGTCTGGGTCAGCGCAGTCGCAGGGGGGATCCCGCGAAGGGCGGGAGTGCGATCCATGCGTCGGTTTCGGTCTGGCCCGATGCTGCATAAGCCTCGGACAGCCTCTCGAAGGCGATCTCGTCCCATGCATAGCAGTCGACTGGCCGAAATCCGATCGGTTGGCTGCGGCCGGTCCTGATCGCGTCGAGAAATCGGGGATTGGCGACGTACAAGACGCCCGGCCCCGTCGCGAGGATGACGCGTTTCAGGGGCTCCCCGTCGTAGGCTCGTACCAGGGCGAGATGCGCGTGATCCATCGAGGCCTCCATGGCCTGTTCGTGCCACCGATCCCCGTTTGATCAACCCTCTGGTTCCGCAGCGATTCGGGTGGTTGACCTTAGCGAAACAATAAGGCGCCTTTGGCGAAACAGAGGGGCTTTGACGATGCCGCGACTTGCTGAGGGGGTGCGAATTCCGCCGGCCCCCGTTTATGTTTCGCTGAGCGCCGTCTTGGCTGTAATCGCTGTCCTGCACGATCACGGCACGCCAAATCCCATCGACGAAGTGGCGTTGCAGCACGTGTCTCAGAGTATGCGACGGCAGGTCCTCTCGGGCCTGAGGTTTCTGCGGCTGATCGATGCCCGTGGCCGTGCGCTGCCGAGGCTGAAATCCCTGGTTGTGGCGTACGAGACTCCGGCATGGCCGACCGTGCTGACGGGCGTGCTCAAGGCGGCTTACGAGCCGCTGTTCCAGCATGAGCTCGGCACGATGTCGCCGACTGTGTTTCAGCGCCTGTTTCGCTCGCAGTATCCCTCGACGGATGGCGTAACGCGGAAGGCCCTGACGTTTTTCATTAGCGCGGCGCGGTCGGCCGAAATCCCGTTGAATGGGGATCTCTTCGAGGGCCGCCGCGTGCGACGGGGTGGGCAGCGGCGGGAGGCTTTGGGCCGCGAGAATGGCGGCCGTGTCGAGCCCATCGACGACGCACAGGATGAGACCCCGAGCCTTGGCGAATCGGGGGGCGAGGAATCCCCAGGAAAGGTGATCGCGGCCGATGACGGGCACGCGGCGCTCGCCTTTCTGACGGACCTTCTCGACGAGGCCCGTATGACGGGGCAGGAGCAGGAGGCCGTGTGGACCCTGGTGAAGTATGTCCGCCGCTGCCGCGACCACGCGCATCGCGCTGCGTGACGACTCTTGATCCGGTTCGTGCCTGACTGCGTCTGGTCTCATGGCGTCGTCAATTTGACCGGTCTCGGCCAGGGGACGCCCCGCGCCGCCGGAGCTTGGGGCCCGTCGCGCGCAGGATCCGCGCCGCACGGATGCGCCGGTAGCGTGGTTTGTCGATCCGCCGCAGGCGCTTCAGGCGTTTGTCTTGAAGGACGGGGAGGAAGATCCGGTCGCGGCAAAAACCTTCGGGCAGGCGGAGGATCTGGCGCGCGAGATCGCCGGGCCGGGCGACTTTTCGGAACATCCGCTGAGTGAGCCCGGCTTCGCCGGCGGCAGTGAAGCGGCAGTGAAGAAGCGGCGCGGCCAGTCTTCGATCCACGTTGCGACGGTCTTGACGATGACGGCACAGTCGCCGGCACTGAGACACCGCGGGCAGATCTGAAGCGCGTGCCGGATCCGTGTGCGGCGATAGATCCCGGCCGACAGGATCAGGGACGCATCGCCCGATCCCCGCCCGAACCGACGGCGAGGGGCATCCAAGGTCATCGCGCGGACCCGGTCGAGCGTCAGGCCGGCGCGACCCGCGAGATCGGCGAGCCATGCAGTGTCCGCGACCTGGTCGAGATCGCGGTTCCACACCGGTCGGTCCGGCCACCACAGTGCGGCGAACGGCTTCACGACCTCCAGGGTGATGCCGTGATCGGCGGCCGCTTCCGCCGCGCGCTCACGTGTAGAGCCGCGCATGTCGGGGCCGGTGAGCACCGTATCGATCTCGCGTCTTGGCCGGCAACGTTGACGAGCCGTGGTCCCATGCCGCGCCCCTCGCCGACACCGTCCCGACGCCACGACGACGACCGGGAGATTCAGCGGAAGGGGAGCCTGGCCGATCCGCGGCACCCATCGGCGATCGCCTGTGGATCCACGACATGGTCGCGCACGCTTAACTCGTCCGACAGGGACTTGTGCAAGCGTCGGGATTCAACGGGTTTCGAGGCCGCGCCATGCTCAACGTCGTCGGATGCCTCGTCGAAACCCATGATCTCCGTCTCGTCGTCCTGGCGGCCGCCACCTGCGGACTGTCGGCGCTGACGACGGTCTGCCTCGTCGACCACGCCCGCCGGACCGCCGCCTGGGTCCAGGTCGGCTGGCTCGCCGTGGCCGCCTTCGCGGGGGGATCCGGCATCTGGGCGACGCACTTCATCGCCATGCTCGCGTTCGCGCCCGGCGTCCCGGGCGGCTACGATCTCGGTCTCACCGCGCTCTCCCTCGTCCTCGCGATCGCGCTGGTCGGCGCCGGCGTGGCCCTCTCGGTCTCCGTCGGGGGGCGTGCGGCCGCATGGGCCGGCGGTGGCGTCGTCGGGCTCGGCATCGCGGCGATGCACTACACCGGCATGGCCGCCTACGACGTCGCCGGGCACAAGGCGTGGGACCCCGCCGCCGTCGCGGCCTCGCTCGCCCTTTCCGTCCTGCTCGGCGGGGCCGCCCTGTCGGCCCGGCCGGGCGGGCGAGGCCTCGCCCGCCAGCTTCCCGCCGCGCTCCTGCTGCTGCTCGCCATCTGCGGGCACCATTTCACCGCGATGGGCGCCGTCACCGTCACCCCGGACCCGACCATGGCCGTCTCCGAGGCCGCGGTCCCGAACGCGTGGCTGGCCGTCGCCGTCGCGCTGGCGAGCTTCACCATCCTCCTCATGGCCGGCGCCGCGCTCGCGCTGGACCTCCGCGACCGCCGGCATGCCCAATTGGAGGCCGACCGCCTGCACAGCCTCGCCAACGCCGCCGTCGAGGGGCTCGTGGTCTGCACGGGCGACACCGTCGTCAGCGCCAACCGCAGCTTCGCCAAGCTCGCCGGCCGGCCCCAGGCCGGCCTCCCGGGCTCGTCCCTGTCCGCCTACCTTCCCGGGGAAGCGACACGCCTCCTCATGGCCGGCCATCCCGAGCGACCGGTGGAGGTCGAGCTTCGGCGCGCGGACGGCACCTTGATCCCGGTCGAGGTGATCATGCAGCCGGTCGAGCATGCCGGGCGGCCCCACTACGCCGTGGCCGTGCGCGACCTGCGTGCCCGTCGCCAGGCCGAAAGCCGTATCGCGTTCCTCGCCCACCACGACGCCCTCACCGGCCTCGCGAACCGCGCCAGCTTCGGCCAGCGGCTCGACCTTGAGATGCGGGCGGCGGACGTGGGGGGACGCAAGCTCGCCGTGCTCTGCCTCGACCTCGACCGCTTCAAGGAGGTCAACGACCTGTTCGGTCACGCCGCCGGCGACGCGATGCTGGAGGCCGTCGCTCGCATCGTCTCCGCGGAGCTCGACGGCACCCAGACCATGGCGCGCCTCGGCGGCGACGAGTTCGCCGTTCTGATGCCGTGCGAGCATGCGACCGCCGCGGGGGGACTCGCGGAGCGCATCCTGGAGGCGCTCCGCGCCGGCCGGGCTGAGGGGGGCGGCCCCAGCATCGCGACCAGCATCGGCGTCGCCCTTTACCCGGACGACACCCGGGAACGCGCGGCGCTCCTCAACTTCGCGGACACCGCCCTGTATCGGGCCAAGTCGGAGGGCCGCGGCACGTACCGCTTCTTCGAGGCTCGGATGGGCGCGGAGGTGCACGAGCGCCGCTCGCTGGAACATGACCTCCGCCATGCCGTCGCCCGCGGCGAGATGGAGCTCGTCTACCAGCCCCAGACCGAGGTCGGCACCGGCGAGGTCATCGGCTTCGAGGCGCTGCTCCGTTGGAGGCACCCCGAGCGGGGCCACGTCTCGCCGTCCGTGTTCATCCCCATCGCGGAGGAGAGCGACATCATCCTTCGGATCGGCGAGTGGGTCCTGCGCGAGGCCTGCCGCGAGGCCGCGGGCTGGCCGAGGCCGCTGTCCATCGCCGTCAACGTCTCGGCGGTGCAGATCCACTCCCCGGACCTCGTCGGGCTGGTGCACGAGGTGCTCCTCGGGACCGGGTTGGCGCCCGGACGGCTGGAGGTCGAGATCACGGAGACGGCGCTGATCAGCGACCCGAACCGGGCGCTCCTCACCCTGCGGCAACTCAAGGCGGTCGGCGTGCGTGTCGCGATGGACGATTTCGGGACGGGCTACTCGTCGCTCTCCAACCTGCGCTCCTTCCCGTTCGACAAGATCAAGATCGACGGCTCGTTCACGCGCGCCGTCGACACCAACGAGCAGACCGCGGCCATCGTGCGCTCGGTGTTGGGCCTCGGCCGGGGCCTCGGGCTGCCGGTCCTGGCCGAGGGGGTCGAGACCGAGGCCGAACTCGGCTTCCTCGCCGCAGAGCGATGCCATGCGGTGCAGGGCTATCTCCTGGGACGCCCGTCGCCCATCGCGGCGTTCTCCCGCCATACCCATGGGATCGTCAGGCAGGATGCCGCGTGACACCCCCGGCGAGCGAGAGGCACGCCATCACCGAACGGTCGCGCGACGGATCGCCCGAATGGCCAAGCGGGCGGAGGACGCGGTCGCCGCCGACCTGAAGCAGGCCTTCGCCGGAGAGGCAGCGGAGCGACCGCGCCCCGCGACTGAGCGGCGTTCGGCCCGATGACCATCATGCTCGCCCCGGCCTCGAACACCGCCTCGCGCGGCCTGGTGAACGCCGGTCCTCCGTGACGCGCGGCGCAATCAGGGTCGCGGGCCGTCTGCCCTCGGGCTCGTCATCGAATCCTCTCTGACCGACCGGTCCCTGGCGTCGCCGTCCTCAGGCCGGGATGCGGTCGATGCCGCCAGTTTCCTCTTCCGCCACGCCGTTCTCGCGATGGCGGAACGCGCTGAGCGCCCTGTACACCTGCAGCCGCGCCCGCATGACGGAGCCAAGCGGCCGGTGCGCCGCGAGGCTATGCGCGGGACGGAAGGTCATCACCTCGTCGAAGTAGTTCACCCGCTCCGGGGAGTAGGCGTCCTGGGGCGGCAGGCGAACCGTCGCCACCGTGCGGTACGGGCTGACCGAGACCGGCCAGTCGACCGAGGCGTCCTCGATGGGCTGCTTGTCGGCGTCGGCCCAAAGCTGGACCCTCAGCTCGTAGACGACGTCGTGCTCCCGAAAGAAGTCGACCGTGGCGTGCCGGAACCCGTTTTCGTCCTGATGGGGGTCGAGCCGCCATTCGGCGAGCGCGCGCTGGGCGTCGGTCACCGGCACGGCCCCGAGCTTGGCCACGTAGTCCCCGAAGCGGACCGGCGCCTGGCTGAAGTAGCTGTCGGCGAGCGGATGGCTGTAGGGGTGGCCGAAGAAATCGGCCATGGCGCTCTCCGTGCCGAAGGCGTGTAGGACACGGTTGAGGTTACGCGCGGTCGAGGAGACTGCGCTCTTCACCCCCTCCGGCATCCCCGTCGACTTGCCGATGACCGTGCCGTCGCGCAGGAACCCCGCCGCCGTGCCGGACGGGAAGGTCGTGCCGGTGGCGAGGACGAAATCCTGGGTGTCGACCGCGTGGCCGGGCAGCTTCTCGCCGGGCACGTCGAAGACCTTGATCGACATGCCGCGGTGGGTCGAGACGCGGTCCCCCAGCGTTTCGCCGGGGCCTTGCGCGAAGCGCACCGCGACCGGATGCGTCCCCGGAGTGGCGAAAAGGCCCTGAGCCAACTCGGGCGGCAGACCCTCTGCGACCACCAGTTCGCCGGTCACGCAGGCCGAGCTCTTGGCGTGGCTCGCGCGCACCGCATGGTGCTCGCGCGCCTCGACGGCCCGTGACTGCCGGGTCATCCCCTCGATGATGCCGTCGATGGTCTTCTGCTCGTCCGGCGCGGGGGTCTCGATCTCGGCTGCGTAGCGCAGGTAGTCCATGGCCGACCTCCTCAAGGATGTGCCCGTATCGGGCGCCACGCTCGACGCGAGACGATGGCTGCACCGGGCGGACGTGCCGGCTCCCGGGTCGCCCCCGGGACTGCCGCGCGCGTGTGCCATGATCGGGGTACCGGTGGCATCGCCAACCGTACCTCGACAAACGCAGCCCAGGCCCTTCGTTCCCCGAAACTCGGCTACGGACGAGCGAGTCATGCCCAATTCGGAGCGCACGTACGCCCTGGCAATTCGATCCCGGGTGTTCCGCCGACTGCGACCAGCGGCGCCGCACAGCGGAGACCGTGTCGTTCGCGCAGGCAGAAGGCCTCCGGCGGTCGAAATCCGACCCCTCGTACCCACCGCCGGAGGCTGAACGGCGCCCGCGGCGGAGCCGGCCCTCGCTGGAGGGCAAGACGTCGATGCGCCCTCGACCGCACCGCAGTCCGAACGCCTTGCGTTCCGGATGTCGAGGGCTGACTCTATGAGCCCAGCGTACCGGCGCGGTCAGGGAGAAGCGCTCATGCACCTCGTCATGCTACCGGGTGATGGCATTGGACCTGAGATCTCACATGCCACCCGCCGCGTGCTGGAAGTCGTCGACCGGGCGCTCGCCCTGGGGCTCACCTTCGAGGAACACGAGATCGGGCTGTCCCGCCTCGCGAGGGATGGCTCGACGTTCCCGGAGGCGGTGTTGGAGCGCTGCCGGGCGTCGGACGGGGTGATCCTTGGGCCGGTCTCGCACTCGGACTATCCGCCCCGCGAGAAGGGTGGGATCAACGGCTCGGCGCTGCTGCGGCGCGAACTCGACCTCTATGCCAACATCCGGCCGTGCCGCTCGCGTGAAGGGCTGGCCTATTACGGCCGCACGCCCATCGACCTCGTGATCGTCCGCGAGAACACGGAAGGGTTCTACGCCGACCGCACGATGCACATGGGCACCGGGGAGTTCATGCCGACACCCGACGTCGCCATCGCCATGCGCAAGGTGACCGCCAAGGGCTCCGAACGGATCGCCCGCGCCGCTTTCGAGATCGCCCGCACCCGGCGTCGGCGGAAGCTGACCTACGTCCACAAGGTCAACGTGTTGAAGATGTCGGACGCCCTGTTCCTGAAGGAAGGCCGCCGCGTGGCGGAGAGCTATCCGGATATCGCCACCGACGACCAGTTGATCGACTCGATGACCGCGATGCTCGTGCGCGATGCCGCCCGCTTCGACGTGATAGTCACCACCAACATGTTCGGGGACATCCTGTCGGATCTCGCCTCCGAGTTGTCGGGCAGCCTCGGTTTGGGCGCCGCGATCAACGCAGGCGACCAGCACTGCGTGGCGCAAGCTCAGCACGGCTCGGCGCCCGACATCCAGGGGCAGGACAAGGCCAACCCGTGCTCGCTGGTGCTGTCGGCCGCGATGCTGCTCGATTGGTTGGCAGATCGGCTCGACCGTCCCGATCTTCGGCGGGGCGCGGCGGCGATTGACGCGGCCGTCGATCACCTGGTCAAGGACCCAGCGACCCGCACACGCGACCTCGGTGGCCTGCTCGGTACCCAGGCTTTTGCGGAGACCCTCTGCAAGGAAGTCGAAAGCCGGCTTCGTCATACGCGGTAGGTCGTCAGCCAACGACGCGACTGGCCCGCCTTCCCCCGGTGCGGACCTCGCGAGTGGGTGCGCGGCTCGCGTCGTCGACCCTGCGACGAGCGCGACGGCACGGTTCGATTCGACCTGCGAGGAAGCGGGCCGGCCTGTGGCCCGTCTCGACGGGCAGGCGCGGCGCGATGCGAGGCCAACGGCCCGAAACCGCGCGCCCTGTCCGGGCCGGATCGGCCACGATCGGACCGCGCGCATCCGTGCGACCCACACGCCCGGCTATCCTCAACCTAGGATAGCGGACCCGGAACGGCGCGTTCGGTCTTGGATTCGCGGACCAAATCAGAATACGGTCGTGGGCCAGGCGGCGACAACGCGCGGCGGCCCGCGGAGCCAGATCACGTGGCAAGGGTAAGCAGAGCCAAGGGGCGTTGGGCCGCCCTGGTCCTGGTGATGGCGTTCGTTTCCGTCCCCCCGTCGGGTGGGGATGCCTCGGCGCAGGGGGACGATCGGGCCACCCGCGCCGCACAGAACGACCTCAGGGACCTTGGCTTCGACCCTGGCACGATCGACGGCAGGTGGGGCCCGCGGTCGTTGGCTGCCCTCAGACGCTTCCAGCGCGGCGAAGGTCTCCCCGAGAGCGGAAGGGCCGATCCAGACACGCTGGCGCGCTTGCGGCAACGATCCAGGCAGCCGTCTGCGGCTTCGCCGATCGCCAAGGCCCCGGAGCCCGACGCGACCGCGCGCTCCCCGCTGCCATCCGTCGGTGTCGCACAAGTCCCGGATCCCGATGCGCGAGCCAAGGAAAGCCCGGCGCCGACGTCGTCGGCCCAGGAGGCCATCGATAGCGACAGCACCGACGGACACACCGGGGGGGCGAAAACCGCCGCGCCTTCGGTCTCCGGTCAAGCGTCGGGAGAGTCCAGGGCCAACGCGCCGAACCCCGCCGCCGAGCCACGATCGCAAGCGCCGGCGACTTCGAGCCAGTCCCCGGCCCCCGCCTTCCCCCTCGCCACGCTCGCGCTGGTCGGCGCCATCGTACCCGGCGCCCTGCTGGCCGCCTGGGGCGTGCGCCGCAGACGCCGCCAATTGGTCCCGTCCACGCCAGAGACCATCGACGCCGGGCTTCGGGACGGCGAGCCGGCTCCATCGACCGGCCTGCCGCGCGAGGCACCCGTGGGTTTGCGCGCTGCACGGCCGGCGGCCTCGAACCACGTCGCCGTCATTCCCGAACCGAGGACGCCGATGGCCGACCCGAGCCCGATGACGGGGCTCGTCGGCTCGACGGAGGTCCCGGCGCCGGACGCCGTCGCCGATCCGCCGGCGGATGATCCCATTGAAGCGACGGATCGATCCGGCGCGATCGATCCCGGACAGGGATCCGGAGAGCCGCCGCGCGCCGGTCCGGCGCCTGCCTCGAACCATTTCGTCGCGCGATCGCCGGAGACGGCCGACGACCGCTCGTGCCACCCGCCGGCCATCGCCCCGCGTTCCCCGGATGCGGCCGCGCCACCCCGGGCATCCGAACCCGCGACGCGTCCATCGAAGCACAGGCTTGCCGGCGACCGGACGTGGGTCCCCGCCGGCGTCGGCGTGGCCGTCGCGGGCCTGACCCTTCCCGGGCTCGTCTACGTCGGCAGGACCTTGCCGCCGGCCAAGGGGGGCGAACAGAACGACAACTGCCTGGTCGACCCCGGGCTCGCCGTCCCCAGGACCACCTCCGACACCGCCGGCCGGCACCTGGAATACTGCCCGTCCTACGGGAGCATGAAGCCTTCGTCCCGTCGGGCCTACCTCGAATGGCTGGCCGGCGACCGGGCCGCTCCGGGGACGCCCATCGGCTACGTGTTCCTGTACCTTTACGGGCTCGAACGGCGCGGGGTGCTCGAAGGATCGGCCGAGGACAGGCCCGCCATCCGAGCGGAAGTCGAGCGGCTCCTCTCGGTCTACGGCGACAACGGCTCGTTCCGCCACTACGCGAGCTGCCTGCTGGCGGCGCTGGACGCCCTGTCGCTCGTGCCCGGGACGGATCCGGCGCCGGTCTTCGAGCCCAGCGGCTACGAGCTGCCGCTGTCGGTGCGCTTCGCCGTCGGCTCCCGCATCCGCGACGGCAAGCCGGTCGAGGGCGTCTGGCTGCTGGCATGGACGATGTCCCACCCCGAGACGCGCGTGCGCACGCCGGCGCGCCGCGCCTTCGACCGCGTCAGGGACGAGTTCGTGGCGGAGTTCGAGCGCCGGCATCCGTCCGGCGGCCTGCCGATCAAGTGGCGCAAGGGCGCGCCGTCCCCGGCCTTGTACCGGGCGGCGAGCCGGACCTTCGAGGTCGACCTCGCGCTCTTCGGGTCCGAGCGGATGCCCGACCTCGCGCGTCACGCGGACGCGCTCGCCCTCGGGCGCGAGCTGCTCGACCTGAGCTCCGACCGGTTGGACGCCTACAGCCGACACCTGGGCAAGGAGGCGGGCCGAGCGTCCCCCTTCTCGCTCCAGGCCCTGGCCCTGTTGCCGGCCGGCCAGCGCGAGCGCGCGGCGGACGCGCCGGCCGCCGCCCACCTCTCGTGGCTGCGCGAGCGGGCGGAGGCGTGCGCCCCGGTGCCGCTGGCCGAGCTGGGCAGGCGCGTGGCCGGGCGGTCCGATGCGGGAGCCACCGCCGCCAAGCCGCGGGAGCTGGCCGACGTCCTGTGCCGCTTCGGGATCGGCCTGATCCCCGACCCCCGCTTCCCTGTCCGAGCCCCGGCGGCGGACGTGACGCTGTTCGCGTTGACCGGGCCTCGGGACGCCGTGGACGCCCCGTCCGCGGCTTACGAGGCTGCGTTCCTCACCCTGTCCGTCGGCATGCTGATGGCCCGCGCGGACGGCGTCGTGACCGAGGACGAACGCGCGGTCCTGCGCGACCTGGCTTCCGATGCGCCGGGCCTCGGCCCGGACGAGCGCTTGCGGCTGGGTGCCGACGCATCGTGGCTCGAAGCCCACCCGACCGAGCTCACCTCGATGCGCGCCCGGCTCGCCGGGCTGGACCCGGAGCGGAAGCGGGCCGTCGCCGACACGCTCGTGCGCGTGGCGTCCAGCGACGGCCGCCACCACCGGGCCGAGATCGCGCTGCTGGAGAAGGCGTTCCGTCAGATGGGCCTGGACCTCAACGGCTTGTACTCGGCGCTGCACGGGGCCGCGCCGGCGGCGGCGCCGGACGGGCCCGTGCTCGTCGCGCGCGGCCCGGCGCGCGAGGCGGCCTTCCTCATCCCCGGCGGTCCCGAGGACGGGCGGGAGCCGTCGGGCCGTGCGGCCGCCGACGCGTCCCGACGGGCGGAACGGGGACCGCCCGCGCCGGCGGGACGCGTCGATGCGGAGCGCCTGGCCGCCATCAGGTCGGAAACCGAGGCGGTGAGCTCCGTCCTCGCCGGGGTGTTCGACCTGGACGCCGACCCGATCCGTGAGGCGCAGGGGGCGCCCCCCGAGGCCGAACCGGCCCCGATGGCCGGCCCCGGGGCCCCCGACGGCGGGTTCGATGGCCTCGACGCCCGGCTCGCCGGCCTGATGCGCGCCCTCGCGGGGCGCCCCGAGTGGCCGAGGGACGCGTTCGACCGCCTGGCCCGCGAGCGCGGGCTGATGCCCGGCGCGGCGATGGAGGACCTCAACGCGTGGTCCTTCGACCGATTCGACGAGCCGCTCGTCGAGGAGGGCGACCCGGTCCTCGTGAACGTCGGCCTGATCCCGGCCCACCTTTTGGAAACAGCATGACCGTCACCGTCACCAAGCCCGCGCCGAACATCAGGCCCCGGGACCGCGACACCATCGTCAACGCACTGCGGGCGGGGGTCGTGCCGCGCCTGGGCCTGCAGCACATCCAGGTGGGGCGCCGAAGGGAGATCGAGGCGCTCCTCGCGGACGTCTCGCGGGTCGCCGACGGCGGCGCGGCGTTGCGTTTCGTCGTCGGCGAGTACGGTGCGGGGAAGACGTTCTTCCTCTTCCTGGTGCGCCAGCTCGCGCTGGCCAAGAACCTGGTGGTGATGCAGGCCGACCTCGCCCCGGACCGCCGGCTCCACGCGACGGGGGGCCAGGCGCGGCTGCTGTACGCGGAGCTCGCCCGGAACCTCGCGACCCGCGCGGCGCCCGACGGCGGGGCCATGCGCAACGTCCTCGAACGTTTCGTCGCCAAGGCCGTCGAGGACGGGAAGCGCACCGGGCGCGCGACCGAGGACGCGATCCGGGCCGGCCTCGCCGAGTTGCAGGAACAGGTGGGAGGCTACGACTTCGCCACCGTGGTCGCCGCCTACGCCGCGGCCCACGAGGACGGCGACGAGGCGCGGCAGGCGAACGCGCTGCGCTGGCTGCGGGGCGAGTACGCGACGCGGACCGAGGCGCGCCAGGATCTCGGCGTCCGCGGCATCATCGACGACGGGAACGTCTACGACAGCCTGAAGCTCCTCGCCCGCTTCGTACGCCTCGCCGGCTATGCCGGGCTGTTCGTCTGCCTCGACGAGCTCGTGAACCTCTACAAGCTCCAGAGCCCCCAGGCCCGCAACCAGAACTACGAGCAGATCCTGCGCGTCCTCAACGACGTCCTCCAGGGCACGGTCGAGGGCCTGGGGTTCGTCCTCGGCGGGACGCCGGAGTTCCTGCTGGACACGCGGCGGGGCCTCTACTCGTACGAGGCGCTCCAGTCCCGGCTCGCGGGCAACAGCTTCGCGACGGACGGCCTCGTGGACCTGTCCGGTCCCGTGGTCCGGCTGCAGAACCTGACCCCCGAGGAGGTGCTGGTCCTGCTCGAACGCCTGCGGGACGTGTTCGCGGGCGGCGACCGGGCCCGCCACCTGGTCCCGGACGAGGCGCTGCACGCGTTCCTCGACCATTGCCGGGCCAGGGTGGGCGACGCCTACTTCCGCACGCCCCGCAACACTGTCAAGGCGTTCGTGGACCTCCTGGCCGTGCTGGACCAGAACCCGGGGGCGGACTGGCGCGAACGGCTCGGCGCCGTGGCCATACCCGAGGACGGCGCCGCCGACGCGTCGGCGCCCGCGGACGACGGCGACGGCGAGGCCGCGGGGACCGACGACCTCGCGCGCCTGCGGCTGTGACAGGCGCGCGGGCGCCGGGCGCCCACGTCGTCCCCGACGCGGCCTCGACGGCCTTCGAAGCCCTGGCCGAGCCGGTGCGCCGCTGGATCTGGCGGCAGGGCTGGACCGCGCTGCGCGAGGTCCAGGAGATGGCCGTCCCGGCGATACTGGCGGGCGGCGACGTGATCCTCTCGGCCCGCACGGCCGCGGGCAAGACGGAGGCGGCGTTCCTGCCGTTGCTGACGCGCGTCCTGCCGCGGCTGGACGGCGGGAGGCCCGGGTTCGCCATCCTCTACGTCTGCCCGCTGAAGGCGCTGATCAACGACCAGCACCGGCGCCTCGAAGGCCTGCTGCAGGCCTGCGACGTCCCCCTGCACCGTTGGCACGGCGACGTCCCGGCCGACGCGAAGCGCAAGGCGCGCGAGCGCCCCCAGGGCGTCGTGCTGATCACGCCGGAATCCCTTGAGGCGACGCTGGTCCGCCGCGGACCCGACGCGGCGCGGCTGTTCGGGGCGCTCGACGCGGTGGTGGTGGACGAGCTGCACGCCTTCGTCGGCACGGAGCGGGGCCGCCAGCTCCAGTCCCTCCTGACGCGCGTCGAGGTGGCCTGCGGGCGCGACCACGTCGACCGCGTCGGGCTGTCGGCCACGTTGGGCGACATGCGCCTCGCCCGGGAGGCGTTGCGGCCGGGCGCCCCGGATTCGGTCCGGCTCGTGGAGAGCCGCGAGGGCGGCGCCGACCTGCTGCTGCAGGTCCGCGGCTACGAGCGCCCGCCGCGCAATGGCACCGGGAGCGAAGCCGCGGACGCGCGTCGCGAAGGCGCCCCCGACGCCGACGGTCCGGAGCGCGCGGAACCCGTGAAGCCGGCCCCGGACGCGAACGGGGCCGACGAGCCGATCGCGTCTCACCTGTTCGAGGTGCTCCGCGGCCGCCGCAACCTCCTGTTCGCCGGATCCCGGCAGCGGGTGGAGGTGTATGCGGACCGCCTGCGCGCCCTCGCCGAGGACGCGCGGCTCCCCAACGAGTTCTTCGCCCACCACGGCAACCTCGCCAGGGCCGAGCGCGAGGCGGTCGAGACCCGCCTGCGCGAGGACGGCCGGCCGACGACCGCGGTGGCGACGACGACCCTGGAGCTCGGCATCGACATCGGCGACGTCGAGAGCGTCGCGCAGATCGGTCCGGGCCCATCCGTGTCGTCGCTCCGCCAGCGGCTCGGGCGGTCCGGCCGGCGGCCCGGCATGCCATCGGTCCTGCGCATCTACGTCGCCGAGGAGGCGGCGGGGCCGACGCTCCATCCGGCGGACCGGCTGCGCCTCGACCTCGTGCAGGCCGTGGCGACCGTCGACCTGCTCCTGGAGCGCTGGTGCGAGCCGCCGCGGGTGGGCGGGCTGCATCTCTCGACGCTCACGCACCAGGTGCTCGCGCTCGTCGCCCAGACGGGGGGCCTGCGGCCGGACGCCGCCTGGAGGACGCTCTGCGGGCGCGGGCCGTTTCGAAACGTCTCGCGCGACCTGTTCGTCGAGCTGCTCAGGGCGATCGCGCGTCCCGAGGCGGCCCTGGTCGAGATGTCGCCGGACGGCTTGCTGATGCTGGGGCCGGCCGGCGAGCGTCTCGCGGAGGGCCATCAGTTCTACGCCGTCTTCCAGACGGACGAAGAGTACCGGGTCATGGTCGTCGGCGGGAAGGTCCTGGGCACGGTGCCGCTCGACCTGACGCTGGCGCCCGGGCAGACGATCATCTTCAACGGCCGCCGATGGCGGATCGAGTCCCTGGACGCACGGGCCAAGGTCGTCGTGGTGGCTCCCACGAAGTCGGCGTTGCCGCCGAGGTTCGGCGGCGGATGGTCGGGCGTGCACGACGCCGTCGCCGCGGCGATGCGGCGATGCCTGTCCGGCACCGGGATGCCCGCCTACCTCGACGCCGGGGCCCGCGCGCTGCTCGACCAAGGCAGGGCGGCCTTCCTGGGGTACGGCCTCGACGGGACCTGCATCGTCGAGGTCGGGCGTGACTGCACGGTCCTGCCGTGGGTCGGCGCGGCCAAGCTTGAGACGTTGGCCTTGACGCTCCTGGCCCGCAACCTGCAGGCCACGCCCTACGGCCACGCCGTCGAGGTGCGGGGTTGCTCCGCGGGCGACCTGCGCGCCGTCCTCACCGACATCGCCGGCTCCCCGCCCCCCGACGCCGGCGCCCTTGCCGCCCTGGCGGCGAAGCCCGTCCGCGAGAAGTACGACGGCTACCTGACCGACGCCCTGCTCGCCCGGTCGCTGGCGGTCGAGCGGCTGGAGGCGGACGCCGTCCCCGACGTCGCGCGCCGCATCCTCGAACCCGGCGCCTGACGCGGTCGGCGCGGCCGACCGCGGCATCCGGGACACGGGACGCCCCCCGCACGCGTCGATCGGCGGCGCAAGCTTGACCATAAGGATCGCGTGCTCCGATAATGCCCGCAATCCGAGGTGGGGGTTGGCGATGGGGTTTCGCCGGACGGTTGTGGTCCACGGTCGCCTGGCCGTGGCGGACGAACGGCTGGCGGCGGCTCGCCGGGGCGAGCACGGCGTGCAGGTGCTGACCGTGGAGGCCCTGGCCGCGCGCCTCGCCGGCGGCTTCGCCCGCCCCATCGACGACGAGTCCCTCAGGGGGGCGCTCAAGGAGGCCCTGGACGAGGTCGAGATCGGCGAGCTCGACCCGATCAAGTCGCTCCCGGGCATGGTCGACGCCGCGGCGGAGACGCTGCGGAAGGCCTGGGCTGCCGGGTTCGCCCTGGACGGCGCGGGCCCCGGCCGCGTCGCGTCCCTCGCCAGGCTGGAGGCGGCCGTCGTCGGGAAGCTGCCGCCCGGTATGATGCGCCCCACCGACCTCGCCGCCGCCGCGACGGCCCGCGCCGCCCACGCCGGGCGCGTGCTCGGGCCGACGACCTTCCAGGGTATGGCGGACCTCGCGCCCTGCTGGCGAGGGGTCGCCGCGGCCCTGGCCCGGCACGTGGCGGTTTGCTGGGCCTCGGGGCCGCGCCCGGTTCCCGAATGGGTGCCGGCGGCGGCCCTGCGCGTCGTCGACGGGCCCCGCTCGGCGCCCGCGGTCGAGGTCTGCACCGCGGCGACGCCCCGCCACGAGGTGCTGGAGGCCTTCCGCTGGGCGAGGTGGCTGATGGCGACCGGCCGGGCCCGGCCGTCCGAGATCGCGGTGTCGTCCTGCAGGACGGAGGATTACGACGACGTCGTCCTCGCGCTCCGCGCGGAGGCGAACCTGGACGTGCGGTTCGTCCACGGGGTCCCTGCGACGGCGGTGCGCGAGGGGCAGGCGGCGGCGGCGCTCGCGGACATCCTGGTGAGGGGCGTCACGCAGGATGGCCTGCGCCGCCTCGCCGCGCTGCTGCGGCACGCCCCCGGGCCGTTCGCCGCCCTGCCGGAGGGATGGACGCGGATCCTGCCCCGCGAGGCCCCGCTTTCCGACCTCCCCGCCTGGGAGCGCCTGCTGGGCGGGGAGGGAGTGACCGGCCACCCGGAGGGTCCCGCGCTGGCCGCCGGGCTTCGCGCGATCCTGGCGCTCCTGGCCGCCGGGACCGCGGGGGCCGCCCGGGCGGGGGAGGCCCTGCTATCCGGGCTCGCGCTCCGGATCTGGCGGAAGGCCTTGCTGGAGGGGGCGCCCGCCGTGGTCGACCTGACGCTGTCACGGCAGCGCATCGACGACGACGCCGACGCCGGCACGTCGGTGGTCTGGGTGCCGGCGTCCTCCCTGGCGAGCGCCCCGCGGCGGTTCGTCCGGCTCCTCGGGCTGAGCTCGCGCGGCTGGCCGCAGGTGGCCACGGAGGACCGGCTGCTGTCGGACCATCTGGTCCCCTCGCACGTCCTGGATCCGCAGCCGCGCTCGGCCGTCGACCGGGGCGACTTCGACGCGATCCTCGCCACGAGCGCGGACGCCGTGGTGCTGTCGCGGGCCCGCCGCGGCGCCGACGGCCGGCTCCTCGGCCGCAGCCCTCTTCTGCGCGACCACCCCGACGGCGCGCACCTCGGGAGGAACCGCGTCCCCGAGCATGCCGCCGGCGAGGTCGACCGGCTCACGGCGCGGCCGGAGGAGTTCGCGTCCACGGCCCAGGCCCGGTCCGCCGCTTCCTGCTGGGCGTCGTGGGCCTCCCACTCCCCGACGCCGCACGACGGCCTGGTCCGGCCCGACCACCCCGTCATCCTGTCGGTGCTGGGCCGGGTGCACTCCGCCAACTCCCTGCGCAAGCTGCTGCGCGACCCCCTCGGTTTCGTGTGGCGCTACGGCCTCGGCCTCCAGGCCGCCGATTCCAGCCAGGAGACGCTGACGCTGGACGATCGCGCGTTCGGCAACCTCATGCACGAGGTGCTGGAGCTGGCGGTCGTCGCCCTTGAGGCGGGGGACGGGGCCGCGTCGTCCGAGGCCGCGCGGCGGGCGGCACTGGAGGGCGCGGTCCGGGCCGTGGCCGACGCGTGGGAGCGCGGGCGGGCGATCCCGCCCGCGGTGGTCTGGCGCCGGGTCCTCGACGACGTGTCGGTCGCGTCGTGGAGCGCGCTCACGCACCCCGACGACGCCTACGAGGGGCAGTCCAGCTGGGTCGAGGTGCCGTTCGGCGGCCGGGGCCCCAAGCGGGCCGGGGGCGCCGTCCCGTGGGATCCGGACCTGCCCGTGGAGATCCCGGGGACGGGCTTCCGCATCTCCGGCTACATCGACCGCCTCGACCTCTCGGGGGACCGCGCCTCGGCCCGCGTCCGCGACTACAAGACCGGCAAGCCCCGCGGGTCCGACGACGTGCTGGCCGGAGGCCGGGAGCTGCAGCGCTGCATCTACGGCTACGCCGCCCGGGTCCTGCTCGGCGGCGACGTGGCCATAGACGCCTCGCTTCACTACCCGCGCGAGCGGACCTGCATCGCCCTCGAACGCCCCGACGCGGCGCTGGCCGACCTGGCCCGGCACCTCGCGGCGGCCGGGCGAAGCCTCGGGGCGGGCAACGCCTTGCCCGGACCCGACACCGAGGCCGGGTGGAACGACCTCGCCTTCGCGCTGCCGGCCAACGCCGGCGAGGTGTACTGCCCGCGCAAGCGGGCGTCGGCGACGGCGGCGCTCGGCGACGCCGCCCTCGTTTGGGAAGCGCCCTGATGACCGTGCACGACAGGGCCTTGGCGGACGCGGGGCAGCGCGCCCTGGCCATCGCGCGGCACGACCGCTCCATGCTCGTCGAGGCCGGCGCCGGCTCCGGGAAGACGGCGGTCCTCTCCGGCCGGATCGCCATGATGCTGGCGTCCGGCGTCCCGCCGCGCGAGATCGCGGCGGTGACGTTCACGGAGCTCGCCGCGAGCGAGCTGCTGGAGCGGATCGGCGACGTCGTCCACCGCCTCCTCGCCGGGGAGGTCCCCGAGGAGTTGCGCTGCGTCCTGCCGCATGGCCTGACGCGGGAGCAGGAGGGGAGCCTGGCCGCCGCGCAGGGCCGGATCGACGAACTGGTGTGCACGACCATCCACGGGTTCTGCCAGCGGCTCGTGAAGCCGTACCCGGTCGAGGCCGACATGGACCCCGGGGCGCGCGTCGCCGACGACGCCGAGGCCGACGGCCTGTTCCGCGACATCCTGGACGGCTGGCTGCGCGAGACGCTCGCGGGCGGCCGATGCCTCGTGGCGGAGATGTTCCTCGCGGATCCCGTCGCCGCCGAGAAGGCGGTCGAGCGCGTCGCCGGCTGCCTGCGCGCGGGCCGCGCCGTGGGCCCGCCGCCCCCGGTGCCGTCGTCCCGCCTCGCCGAAGGCTTCGCCGAAAGCGTCGCGGCCTACGCCGCCTTCGTCGCGGCGTCGCCCGCCGAGGCCGAGACCGCGGCCGCCGCCGCGGCCTTCGGCGCGATGGCGTCCCGGACGCCGGCGCACGGCCCGGTCGGGGACGCGGAGCTCCTGGGCGTCCTGACGGCGAAGCCCGACCCGGCGCTCTGCACGTCGAAGGGCGCGTTCGCGGCCTACAAGGGCGGGAAGGGCAAGTGGCAGGCCGCGGTCCGGAGCGCCGGGCTCCCGAAGGTCGAGGCGGACAGGCTCCATGCCGCGGCCAAGACGCTGCACGGGGATTGCTGCGCCGCGTGGGACGGCATGCGGGCGTCCGCGGCGAGCGAGCTCCTGGCCAGGCTCGTGCCCCGGGTCCGGACGGTCCTCGACCGCTACCGGGAGCGCAAGCGGGCCGGCGGCCTGCTCGACTTCGACGACCTCGTCGAGGCCGCGGTGCGCCTGCTCCGGGACCACGAGCCGGTCCGGCAGGCGCTGGGGCAGCGGCACCGGCACGTGCTGGTGGACGAGTTCCAGGACACCGACCCGCAGCAGGCGATGCTGTTCTGGCTGCTGTGCGGGGAACGGCCGGAGGGGGCGCCCGCCGACGACTGGACGGCGCGCGTGCTGCGGCCCGGCGCCCTGTTCCTCGTCGGCGACCCGAAGCAGGCGATCTACCGCTTCCGCGGCGCCGACGTCTCGACCTACGTCCGCGCCCGCGAGCGGATCCTCGCCCGCTCGCCCGACGACGTCGTGCCGATCTCCACGAACTTCCGGTCCTGCCGGTCGATCCTCGCGTTCGTCGACCGGTGCTTCCAGGACATCCTGGCCAAACCCGGCCAGCCCGGGTTCGCCCCCCTCGCGGCGTTCCACGAGGACCACGACCGCGGCCCCTGCGTCGCCGCCCTCGACGTGCCCGGCCCGACGGACGGGACCAAGCGCAAGGCGGGCGCCCTTCGGGACGCCGAGGCGGAGGCGGTCGCCGAACTCTGCGCCCGCCTGATCGGGACGCAGCTGGTCACGTGCAAGACCCACGGCACGCGGCCCCTCCGGCCCGGCGACATCGCCCTGCTGGCGCCGAGCGGGAGCGACCTGTGGCGCTACGAGGAGGCGCTGGAGGCCCGGGGCGTCCCCGTGTCGACGCAGGCCGGCAAGGGCTTCTTCCGTCGCCAGGAGGTCCAGGACCTCATCGCCCTGACCCGCGTCCTCGCCGATCCGCGCGACACCCTGGCGCTCGGCGCCTTCCTGCGCGGGCCGACCGTAGGCCTGACCGACGAGGAACTGCTGGACCTGGTCCACGGCCTGCCGCGCGACCCGGACCGGCCGGACGCCGTGCCGCCCCTGCGCCTCGGGATGGACGTGGCCGACGTCGCGCACCCGGTCGCGCGCCCCGTCCTCGAACGCCTCCAGGCGTTGGCGCGGCAGGCGCTGGGGACCACGCCGCACGACATCCTCAGCCGGGCGGTCGACGCCGTCATGCTGAGGCCGGTCCTGGGCCGGCGTCACGACGGCCACGCCGAGCGCGCCCTGGCCAACGTCGACCTGTACCTTGAGATGTCCCGCCCGTACGCCGTGCGCGGACTGCGCGCGTTCGCCCGCGCGATGCAGGCCGCCTGGGACGGCCGGACCCGCGCGGTCGAGGGGCGTCCTGACGCCCAGGCCGAGGCCGTCTCCCTGTTCACCATGCACGCGTCGAAGGGCCTCGAATGGCCCGTGGTCATCCCGATCAACACCTCGACGCTCACGATCCCGGTGAGCGGCGCCTTGGTCGACCGCGCCTCGAACTGCCTCTACTGCCCGGTCTTCGGGGTGCGGCCGGCCGGCTACGACGCCGTCCTGGCCGCCGAGGACCGCGAGGTCGGGAACGAGCGCGTGCGGCTCTGGTACGTGGCCGCGACCCGCGCGCGCGAGACCCTGGTGATCCCGCGGTTCCCCGACCCGGCCCACGACGACGCCTGGGCCTCGGTCGTCGGCCTGGGGCTGGACCGGCTGGCCGCCATCGACATGGACCGGCTTCCGCCCCCGGGCGCGAGGACCGGCCCCGCGGGTCGCAACGCCCAGACGCGCGAGAGTTTCGCGGAGGAGGCCGCGCGGGTGGCAGGCCACCGCCGGTTGAGATGGGTCGTGCCGAGCCGCCACGAGGGCGACGAGGCCGCAGCCGGCGCGCCCCCCGACATCGAGGCGCCCGTCGCGCCGCCCGGCCCCGCGGCGGCCATCCGCGGGAGCCGCGATCGCGGGCTGATCCTGCACAAGCTCATCGAGGAGCTGCTGACCGGCGAGACCGACGAGGGCGGCGATCTCGCGCTCCGCGCTTCCCAGCTCGCGATGCAGCTCGCCGTCCGGGACGTGGACCCCGACGAGGTGGCGGCCTGCGCGGCCCGGGCCTTGGCCGTGCCCGCCATCGCGGCCCTGCGCGCACGCCTCGTGCCGGAGCTGCCGGTGTACGCCTTGGAGGAACGCGACGGCGAGGACCACGCGACGGCCGGCATCGTCGACGCGATGGCCTACGACGAGTCCGGGCGGCCGGAGGTCGTCGTGGACTGGAAGAGCGACGTCGCGCCGACGGAGTCCGCGGTCGAGGGGTACCGGGGCCAAGTCCGGCGCTACATGGCCGCGACGGGCGCCGGCATCGGCCTGATCGTGTTCGCCACGGACGGGCGGGTCGTTTCGGTAGCTCCCCCGGCGGGGGCCCTGGCCGGGGCCGTACGCGAGGCGTGCCGCACCGAGACTCGGCCGTCACTCGCCGGCGGCGCATGATCCTCCCCGTCGCCTGACGTCGGGAGCCGGCAGCGGAGCCGGCCCGGCCTGCGCGGCCGGCCGAAGATCCGGGCGGCCAAGGCGGACACGGCGTCCCTCACCGCGACCCCGGCCGGCGCGGAGGACCCGGATCGCCATGGCCCGCTACGGCGTCACCTTGTCGACGACCTCGACCCCGACGGGGGCGACGCCCCTTGGCCGCCCGGCGCCGGGTGCCAGCCGCCAGGCTCCGGCGCGCCAACCGTCCGCCCCGCGGAACAGGATCATCATGGCCGGGTCGGGACAACCCAAGGGGGTGAAGCCAGCCAGCTTCGCCAGGGTCGCGACGTCCAACCGGCTCAACGCGGCGTCCGTGGCGTCCGGATGGGAATGCCAGTCCGCCAGGAACGCCGCGTCGCCGCCACGGTCCGCGAGCTCTCGGATCCGGCGATTCTGCCAGTCGTGGTCGACTTCGAGCCAGGTCCGGGCCCGGCGCGCGCCGGGCCCGGACCCGATGACGTGGCGTACGAACCGGTCGCCGCGGCCGTCCCGCGATCCGAGCAGGATCCCGCCCTCTTCGTGCGGCAGGGACGCGTCGGCCGCCGCGACGCAGAGTTCGAGAAGGCGTCGGGGGATGGCGAGACGGGTCAACCGCAGGCGCAGGCCGGATGGCGGTCGAATGGATCGAAGCGCCAGGCGGGCCTCCGGTCCTCGCCGACGAAGGTCAATGTCTCGACGAACGACGTCGCCGCCGCCGCGCGGAGGGTTCGGACCGCGACGCGCACCGCGTGCATCGACAGCTCGCCCAGGTCGTGCGAGGCTCCGGAGAAGGTCGCGTCGGCGCATCCGGGCAATCGAACCGCGTGCGCGTCCCCCCGCTCGCCGGACGGCCGCGCGATGGCGCCGGACCCGTAGTGGTGGAGCAGGCAGTTCGGGCAGCCACCCCCGGGCGCGAAACATGCCACGACGCCGCCCGTGAAGGCCGCCGTGCCGTAGGCGGAGATCAGCGGCGCACCCATGCTCCCGGCATGTCGGGCGAGCAGCCGCTCGACCTCGAACGAGGTGCTGCAGTCGACGACGAGATCGGCCTGGTTGAGGGCGGCGACGAACTCGCCCCCCTCCCCCTCGGCCGTCCGGAAGTCGAGGTTGCCGATCGGCATTCGAGCGACCGCCGTCCGCGTGGCCGCATGGTTGGCCGCGATGAAGTCGGCGAGGGCGTCGACCTTGAAGCGTCCCCATGCCGACTCGCCGAGCGGCCAGCGCACGGCATTGCCCGGCATGACGATGTCAAAGTCGGCCATCGCGATCGAACGCGCCCCGTTGCGCGCCAGGTCGAGGGCGACCGGGGCGCCGACGGCGCCGAGGCCGACGATCGCGATCCGCTTCCCCGCGATGACGCCCGCGGACGGCGAGCGTGAGCGGCGGTCGTCCAACCCCGCCCGCAACGTGCGGGCCGTGCCGGAATGGATCTGGTCAGCGCGGCCGTGCTCGAACGCCCGCCGGCTGCCCGTGCGGACCAGGAGGATCCAGGATAGGCCGCGCTCGCCGTGCGCGATCTCGGTCCTGCACGCCACGGCCGCGATGCGGGCGCGCAGACTGTCGGCGAGCGGGATCAGCCCTGTCGTGCCGGTGCCGGGCGACACGGCGCCGAACACGCGTTCGTATTCGTCCGGATGGGGTTCCTCGTCGAGCAGTCGCCACGGGACACGGATCGAACGCGCTGCGGAGAACTCCAGGGGAAGCGGACCGGCGTTCCGGGCGATCTCGCCGCCGCCGTCCAGGACCCCTTCCACGAACGCTCGCAGCGCGGGGGGCGGCCGGGCACCACCCCGACCCGCAAGGCCAACGTGCCGCCGGCATGGGTGCCCAATTCCCATCCCGACTCGATCACGAAGGCCGAGCCCGGCACGGCCAGCGCCGCCCACCAATCCTCCATGGGCTCGGCCACCGGCTCGCCGTCGGGGGTGCCGTCCAGGATCATCGGCAGCCGATCCTCGATGTAGGATGCGACTGACGTCTCCGGCTGCCAGGCATGCCGGTCGTGCGCCAGGAAACAGAGGTTGCCGTTCACCGGGTTGCAGTGGTTGCGCGGGCGATCCTCGACCCGCAGCATCCGGATCTCGGGTCGCGTCAGGGGAAAGCCGGGCGGGTAGATGATCGCCAGCGGAAGCGTGCGGCCCCGATGGTCCCACTCGTATCGGACGACCAGGAAGCCGGGCGGCGCGGTCTCGCGGCCGGCGCCGGTCACGCGCCCCCGCTCGCGCAGCCGGGCGAGCTCCCAGGTGAAACGGTCCGGCCAGGCCGCCCCGCACGGCGTGTCGCCGCCGACGGGGCCGCCCGACCGGGCCATGGGAACCGGCACGCTCATCCGACGCGACGCGGGGGGACCACCGGCGGGTTCCCGGGGCCGGGCGCGGGGGGAGTGGCCGGCGGCACGGGCTGACCGCCATGGGTGGGCGGGCAATCGCCGCCGTTCAGGGCATCGCGAATGTCGCGGTCGTCCTCGGCGATCCGCCGCTCGTCGGCGGCGATCGCCGCGTGCGCCTTCGTGGCAGCGTCCTCCTGGATGGAGCGACGGCGCGCGAGCTCGGCCATCTCGGCGTCGATCCGCGCCGTCTCCGAACGGGCGTCCAACTCGATCGCACGCTGCCGCTCGATGTCGGTCGCCGCCTCGACGATGTCCGCCGCATCGTGCTGAATCCGATCCTGCTTGTTTCCGTCCTGCATCGCCGCTCCTTTCGCCTCGCCGCCTATGTCACCTATGTCCGGATGACGCCGCCTCGCGCCGGTCGCCGGCATTCGTCCGTCGGTCGCCGCGCGGGAAACGGCGACCCGTCTAGTCCATAGATGGGTATCGTTGCTATACCCGTCAAGTAAGCGGAGGGGTGGACATGGCCGAGCCGGAGCGGCGCGTCTGGGCGAGGAACGTCCGGTACGAGTTCATGGAATGGAAGCTGTTCTGGGAAGGGCAGCTCAACCGCAGCGACCTGGAGGCGGCCTTCGACATCTCGACGCCGCAGGCCTCGGTCGACCTCAAGAATTACCGCGGCCTGGCGGAGGGCAACGTCGAGTACGACTCCACGGCGAAGTCGTTCGTGCCCGGCGCCGCGATCCGGCCCCGGTTCCTCGTGCCGTCGGCGGACAGGCTCCTGCTGCAGCTCCGGGCGCTGATGTCCGGGGCCCTCCCCCGGGACGTCGTGTGGTTCAAGACCTTGCCGGCGATCGACATGGCGCCGGACGTCGCGAGGCACGTCGATCCGGAGTGCCTCAGGCTGATCCTCGGCGCGATGCGGTCGCGCAGCGCCCTGCGGGTCCGCTACCAGTCGCTGACGAACTCGCGTTGGCGGGTCATCGCGCCGCACGCGCTCGCCTTCGACGGCGCGCGGTGGCACGTGCGCGCCTGGGCTTGCGACCACAAGGATTTCCGGGACTTCGTCCTGAGCCGGATCGACGAGTTCGGGGGGGCGGAGGCCGCCAGCTACGAGCCCGCCGACGACGTCGAGTGGCACACGACGATCACCTTGAGGGTTCTGCCGCATCCCGGCCTGACGGACGACCAGCGCCGGGCGATCGAGCGCGACTACGGGATGGTCGACGGCGCCAGGGAGGTGGAGGTGCGTCTGTCGATGGCCTTCTACTTCATCAAGCGCCACAACCTGGACCTGATCGACCTGCCGCCGGAGCGGGTCCAGTTGCGCCTGGAAAACCTCGCCGAGGTCGGCCTGCGGGTCGCCGCGGCAAAGGAGGAGACCCGCAGGCGGGTCATCCCGTCCGGCGGCGGCAGTCCCGCAGACGGTTTGAGCCATGTCGCGGACCCGCGGGATTCAAGCCCGGCATGAACCTTCCGAATGCGTCATGCACTGGGACGCGTCGATTCCGTGGATCCTGCCAACGCCCACGGGCCCCGGGATATGCTTTCGCGCGAAAAATTCCGCGCCACTATGCCAAGAGTTTCCCCAAGCAAGATTTTTGCCTTCAAGCCCTTCCGAGGGTTCGTGTTATCGAGCAAGTCTAAGGCTTCGGCTCGACAAAGCGCCATCGCGGCTCGCGCCCGGGTGATCTCGCTGGCGCTGTTGGCCTACTTGCTCACGCTCGTGGAAGGCGAGGCCGCCGGCCGCGCCGACGCGGCCTACGGCGGCATCTGCATCGTCGCGGCCATCCTCCGGCTCCGGGTCTTCGAGGGCCATCGCCGAGACCGGTGTGACGTTACCCGCGGCTTGGTATGCCTGCCCGGCGGTGCCCTCATCCTGTTCGCTCCGCGCGGTTCGTAGGCCGCCGGGCCGCCGACTCGAAGCGCCGCGGCGGGCGCGACCATGGACAGTCCCCGCCGTTGATGCCGGCGCCTCGTCAGCGAGGCACCATGGTCGCATGAGGGCCATGGATGGCAGCCCCCGGTGGGCCGCCGGTCAGATTCGTGCACGCCGAAGCCGCAGAGCGTTGCCCGTCACAGGAACGGTCGCCCCGGTGTCGGCCAGGATCGCCGGCCGCAGGCCGGTGATGCCGGCGATGGCCGGCACCGGGACAACCAGCTTCAGGCCGATGGCGATGCCCGCCCGGATGTTGCCGAGCGTGGAACGGGCGAGCGCGACCATGCGGGCCACGTCCGCGGCCCGCCCGTGCAGGATCGCGGCATCAGCGGACTCCAACGCGACGTCCGTGCCGCCGCCCATCGCGATCCCGACATCGGCGGCCGCCGGCGCCGGGGCGTCGTTGATGTCATCGCCGACCTTCGCCACGACGGCGCCCGCGCCCTGCAGCTCGCGCACGATGCGCAGCTCGTCCTCCGGCAGGAGCTCGGCCCGGGCCCCGATGCCGGAGCGCGCTGGCGACGGCCTGGGCCGTGCGGGCATTATCGCCGGTCAGCATGATGGCGCCTGCGCCCGCGGCCGCGGCCGCGACGCTGTCGGCTGCATCGACGGCATGAACCTGAAAGATGCTCTTGGCCAGATGGATGCCGACAGTGGTGATCTCCATGGGGATGGCTCCTGCACCTGCGTGGCTGCGGATTCGGTAGCAACCACATCTTGGCACCGACATGCCGTCAGTCGGAGCGGGAGCCATCCACATGGGGTAATCGCGGGAGCGAGTCGCCCTGATGCAGTCACGCTATGGAAGCTGGTGGCTGTTCCCCGATTTGATGGAAGTACGGGCTCACGACCGAACGCCGGGCCCAAGCATCTGACGGAGAACAGCCATGGACGAGTATATCGGCCTCGACGTGTCGATGAAAGAGACGGCGGTTTCCATTCGGCGGAATGGCAAGCGCATCTGGCGCGGCAAGTGCACGTCCGATCCCGCCAGTATTGGCGCCTTGCTGCGCAAGCATGCGCCGTCTACCAAACGCGTGATCTTCGAAACCGGGCCTCTGTCTGTGTGGTTCTATCACGCGCTCTGCGCACAGGGTCTTCCGGCCATTTGCATCGATGCCCGCCATGCCAAGGCCGCGCTCGACATGGCGGCAAACAAGACGGACGCCAATGACGCGGACGGCTTAGCGCATCTGGCGGAGGTCGGCTTCTATCGTGAGGTCCGCGTCAAAGGCTTCGACAGCATGTTGACCCGGACGCTGGTCGCAGCGCGAACCAGGTTGGTCCGGATCTTGACCGAGCTTTCCAATCAGATCCGGGGATTGATGAAAACCTTCGGCCTGGTCGTCCCCGCGGGCAAAGGAAGCCGGTTCGAAGAGCATGTCCGTGAGTTGCTGGTCGATCAGGTGGGCCTCGCTGCCATCGTCCTGCCTGTCCTGGAGGCCTGGAGCAGTATCCGCCTGCGTGCATCTGAGCTCGGACGTCAACTGATCGCCCGGGCACGCCACAGCGAGGCATGCCGGCTTCTGATGTCGATCCCCAGCGTCGGGACGATGACAGCGACCGCCTTCACAACTGCGATTGAGGAGCCGAGCAACTTCAGGAAATCCCGCTCTGTGGGCGCCTGGCTCGGTCTCACGACCCGACGTTACCAGTCAGGTCAGGTCGACTATGATGGCCATATCTCCAGGCGCGGCGATCGCCACGTGCGCAGCCTGCTCTATGAAGCGGCAACGGTGATCCTCACCCGCAGCTCAGCCGAAAGCGGGCTACGGACTTGGGGGCTCGCTCTCAAGGCACGGGTTGGCTTCAAGCGTGCTGCTGTCGCCGTCGCCCGCAAGTTGGCGGTAACGATGCACGCCATGCTGAAGTCTGGCGAGCGATTCGACCCCACCGCCGGAGTGATCGCCTGATCTGACGAGCGGATCGCGTTCGCGCGGCGAGCACACAGGTCTGTCCTTGCCGGGACGTGGGCAGAGCCATTCCGCCTGATGGGGTGCACCCGCTGCCTCAGCGAAGTGCGGCATCCACATTGGAAGGCTCCTCCCGCGAAGCTCCAGCATGCGGCGGCTCCTGCCGACCGCGAAGACGACCCTGCACCCGGCATACGGTCACGATCACCGCAGAAAAAGCTTGCGTTCCGCCCCGCGATTAAACGACTCCATCTGCTTCCGGGAGGCTGCCGGCTTCATCTGACTTCCGGCACTCGGCGCAAAGCCGAACGACAGGTTTCGCGCGCCCGGCGATCCGCTATGGCGTAGTCTCGCCAAAAGCCGTCGGTCTGCTTCGGAGAGGCCACGCCGGACAAGCGGACCGACCTCTATCGACCCAACACGGTGGTGCGGGTGTCCACCGGAGCATCCCAAAAGCAGCCATCCGCGGGCCACATGGCAACTCCGACGTGGATCAGAGAGCCATCGTAAAGCGCTGAACCGAACGCCGCAGTGACGTTGCGATGGCCCTTCGCTATCAGCGCGCTCAAAGGACGACATTATTCGCCGGGGGGCGGGCGTAGTTTCAAATGAACAACGATCTGCATGGCCTCTCGCGCGAGGAACTTGAGGCAGAGGTCCTGCGCCTTCGGGCGGAGCGAGGCGAGCGGACCGCTCACGGCGCAGAAGCGTTCAGCCGGCGTGACCACTCTCCTGTATCTGATGCCGACGTGCTGTTCTCCGCCGTCGACAAGACCGGCCTGCCGATGATCCTCACGGATCCCAACCAGGACGACGACCCCATCGTCTTCACCAACCGCGCCTTCCTCGACCTCACGGGTTACGGGATCGACGAGGTCGTCGGTCGCAACTGCCGGTTCCTCCAGGGTCCGGCCACCGAGCCCAACCACGTCGACGAGATCCGCGCGGCGTTGCGCGACAACCGCGACCTCACCATCGAGATCACCAACCATCGCCGGGACGGCACGCCCTTCGTCAACGCCCTGTTCATCGGACCCGTCTTCGACGGCGAGGGCCGCCTGCGCTACCGCTTCGGCAGCCAGATCGACGTCACCGAGGCGCACCGCAACCGGCGCCGTCTCGCCGAGAGCGAGGCGCGCCAGCGCGCGATCTTCGACAGCGCGAGCGAGATGGCCATCGTCGTCACGGACACCGCGGGCAAGGTGACCGACTGGAACGTCGGGGCCGAGCGCATCCTGGGCTGGTCGGCCGAGGAAATGCGCGGGCAGACCGTCGAGCGGATCTTCACGCCCGAGGACCGGGCCGCCGGCCGCGCGCGGCAAGAGATGGCGCTCGTCCTCGACGAGGGGCATGCCAAGGACGTGCGCTGGCATCTGCGCAAGGACGGCGGCCGGTTCTACGCGGTCGGCGACATGACCTCGTTACGGGGGCTCGACGGGACGCACCAGGGTTTCGTCAAGGCGTTCAGCGACCGCACGCAGGAGCGCAACGCCGCCACGAAGGAACAGGCCGACGCCGAGTTCATGCGCAGCGTCCTGGCATCCTCCGCCGACTGCATCAAGGTGCTCGACCTCGACGGCGGACTGACCTTCATGAGCGAGGGCGGCCAGAAGGTGATGGAGGTCAGCGACTTTAATCACATTAAGGGCTGCCCATGGCCGAGCTTCTGGCAGGGCCAGGGGAATGCCGATGCGCTCGCGGCCCTGGCCACGGCCCGGGACGGCGGGATCGGCCACTTCCAGGGGGGCGCGGACACCTTCCTCGGCAACGCCAAATGGTGGGACGTCCAGGTGACGCCGATCTTCGGCGCCGACGGGCGGCCGGAGCGGATCCTGTCCGTCTCGCGCGACATCACCGAGCGGAAGACGTTCGAGGAACGCCTCGCGGCGAGCGAGGCGCATTGGCGCGACCTGTTCGAGCGCCTGAGCGAGGGCTTCATCGTCGGTGAGGTCGTGCGCGATCCCGCCGGTCGCGTCGCGGATTGGCGCTACGTCGACGTCAACTCCGCCTGGGGCCGGCTCGTCGGCATGGCGTCGGACAGTGTGGTGGGGCGTACGATCCGCGAGGTATTCCCGGGCATCGAGGACGCCTGGGTCGATGAGTTCGCCGACGTGGTCGAGACTGGGGAGCCGGTGACGTTCGTCCGGCAGGTCGGCACTCTGGCGCGGTGGTACGAGGGCCGGGCCTTCCCGCTCGGGAGCGAGCGCTTCGCCGTGATCTTCCTGGAGGTGACGGAGCGGATGCAGGCCGATGCCCGGCGCAGCGGCCTCCTGGAGTTCGGGGAGCGGCTGCGGAGCGCCATCGGCACCGACGCGATCGCGATGGCGGCCGCCGCCATACTCGGGCGCGTGCTCGGCGTTGGCCGGGTGGGCTACGGCACCGTTGGCTCGGACGGCGAGAGCTTCGTGGTCGAGGAGGACTGGACCGCGGCGGGTTTCCCGACGCTGGCCGGCCGCTACCGCATGGACGATTACGGCCTCTACGCCGAGGACCTCCGGCAAGGACGGACGGTCGTCATCGGCGACGTGCGCGAGGACCCGCGTACCGCCGCCTCCGCCGTGACCTTGGAGGCGGTCTACGCGCGCACGCTGGTCAACGTGCCCATCGTCGAGAAGTGTAGGACGGTGGCGGTGCTGTACGTGAACGACGACCGCCCGCGTTCCTGGGGCGAACCGGAGGTCGCGTTCATCCGCCAGATCGCCGAGCTTACTCGCCAGGCCGTCGAGCGGCGGCGCGCGGAGGAGCGCCAGGACCTGCTGAACCACGAACTCTCCCACCGCCTCAAGAACACGATGGCGATGGTCGTGAGCATCGCGCACCAGACGCTGCGCTCCGTGTCGGAACGCGGACCGGTCGAGGCGTTCGAGAAGCGCATCCAGGCGCTGGCCTCGGCCCACGACCTCCTGCTGCGCAAGGACTGGACGGCCGCCGACCTGCGGAGCGTCTGCCGGGAGGTTCTGGGCAACGCGGCCGAGGCGCGGCGCTTCACGCTCGATGGCCCCGACGTGGCGCTCGGCCCCAGTGCCGCGCTGTCGGCGTCGCTGCTGCTCCATGAACTGGCGACCAACGCGGCCAAGTACGGCAGCCTGTCCGGCGAGGAGGGCGAGGTCGAGGTGCGGTGGTGGATCGACGGCGATGCGGGAGAGCCGGGGTTGGTGCTGCGGTGGCGCGAGCACGGCGGCCCTCCCGTGGTGGCCCCGACGCGGCGCGGCTTCGGATCGCGCCTGATCCGGACCGGCCTGGTGGGAACGGGCGAGGTCGACGTGACCTATCATACCGCGGGGCTCGTGGCGGCGATGCGTGCGCCGCTGGTCGAGGTGCAGCGTCTATGACAGCGAGACAGCCGGACGGAGCGAACCCGAAGCCGGTCGTGCTGGTGCTCCAGGACGAGCCGATCCTGGCGGGGATCATGCGGGATTTCGTCGAGGAGGCGGGATGCGACGCGGTCGTGGTGCGCACCGCCGAGGCGGCGGTCCGCACCCTGGAGGGGCGCACGGACATCCGGGTCGTGTTCGCGGACCTCGACGTTCGCGGCTCGACCACGGGGCTGAAGCTGGTGGCGATGATCCGCGACCGGTGGCCCCCCATCGAGCTGGTCCTGACGGGCGCCCTGGCGCCGGACATCGACGCCATCCCGGCGCGGGGCGTGTTCTGCGACAAGCCCTTCCGGGAGAACAAGGTCACCTCCGCCATCCGCGGCTTCGCCGCCTGAGCGCGTAAACCGCGCCCTCCCGGGGTCGTCGCCTCGCCCGGGCCTAGCGCGGGCCGGTCGCCGACCGGCCCGGCACCGCGCGGAAGGCCTCCGCGACCTGCGCGGCCGAGTAGGGCTTACGCACGAGGTCGAAGCCGTGCGTGCCCTCCCGGGCCATCACGTCGCTGTAGCCGGACGTGAGGATGATGGGCAGGTCCGAGAGCATCGCCCTGATGCGGTGGGCCATCGCGATGCCGCCCATTCCCGGCATCACCACGTCGGAGAACACCGCGTCGAACCGGTCCGGGTCGCGCTCGATCTCGGAGAGGCCCTCCTCGCCGTTCCTTGCCCAGACCGTGGAATGCCCGAGCTCCTCCAGGATCTGCGTGCAGGTCCGCCCGACATCGAGGTTGTCCTCGACGACGAGGATACGCAGCGCCCGGCCGTCGGACGCCGCCGTCCCTCCGTGCGGCGCCTCCGCTGCGGGGGCGTCGACCTGGGGAAGGTACAGGGTGAAGGCCGTCCCCCGGCCGGGTTCGCTCGCGACGTCGACGTCGCCGCCGGACTGCTTGGCGAAGCCGATGACCTGGCTGAGTCCGAGGCCGGTCCCCTTGCCGATGCCCTTGGTCGTGAAGAACGGCTCGAAGATGTGGGGGAGCGTCGCCAGGGGAATGCCCGTACCCTGGTCGATGACGGAGACCGCGACGAACGGCCCGCGCGTGCCGGCGTGCCCGCGGATCTCGGGCAGGCCACGGCGGCATTCGAGGCGCAGCGTCAGCGTGCCCTCGCCGTCCATCGCGTCCCGGGCGTTGACCGCCATGTTGATCAGCGCCGTGTCGAACTGGGTCGGGTCGGCGAAGACGTGGCAGGCCGCCGTCGGGACCTCGACGACGACCCGGATGCGGGCGCCCGTGACCGAAGACAGCATGTCCGCGGTCGAGGCGATGCGCGCGCCGACGTCGAACGTCTCGGGCATCAGCGACTGGCGGCGGGCGAAGGCGAGGAGTTGGCCCGTGAGCTTGGCGGCCCGGTCGACCGTATCGGAGACCGCGTCGATGTACCGTCGCCGCCGCTCCTCCGGCAGGTCGGGCTTGCGCAGCAGGTCCATCGACGAGCGGATGATCGTCAGCAGGTTGTTGAAGTCGTGGGCGACGCCGCCGGTCAACTGCCCGACGGCCTCCATCTTCTGGGCTTGGCGCAGGGCTTCCTCCGCCTTGGCGAGCTGCTCCAGGTCGCGCAGCCGCTGGGTCACGTCGGTCGCGTACTGGAAGGCGCCGATGCGTCGGCCGTCCGCATCGCGCAGCGGGGTGAAGGCGAGTTCGTAGTAGGGCCGCTTGCGGTCGGGGTCGCCGAACTCCTCGACCAGCGTGAAGGCATCGTCCGTCAGCGCCCGGGACCAGACGGCCCGCGCCTGGGCCTGCTGGTCGGGGGCGTGCGAGAGCAGGCCGATCAGGTCGTCGCCGACCTGGGGCCGGATGCCGTAGATGGCCTCGAACTCGTCGGCGTAGGCCCGGTTGAGGGCGAGCAGCCGGAACTCCGGGTCGAGGGCGCAGACGAGGGCGTCGGTGATCTCGAATACGTCCGCCCAGAGCTTGCGCTGGGCGAGCGCCTCCTCGATGCGGCGCTCCAGGTGCGCGTTGAGCTCGCGCAGGTCGCGCTCGGCGAGCTTGCGGTCGTGGATGTCCTCTACGACGCCGTACCAGGAGACGATGTTACCGGTCCCGTCCCGGCGCGGCTGGGCGCGGGCGCGCATCCAGCGGTACTCGCCTGTCGAGCCCATGCGCAGGCGGTAATCGACGTCGACCGTGTCGCCCGAGGCGAGGCAGGCCGTGAAGACCGTGACCGTCGACGGGATGTCTTCGGGATGGACCGCCTTGATCCAGCCGGACCCGTAGGGCTCGCGCGGCCCCTGGCCGGTCAGCGTCAGCCACCGGTTCGAGAACGAGGTGACGTTCCCTTCCGGGTCGCAGGTCCAGGGCACCTGCGGGTTCAGCTCGACCGTGTGCCGGTAGTGGTCCTCGCTCTCCCGGAGCGCCGCCTCGCCGACGACGCGGGCGGTCGTCTCCGCGGTGACGCAGAACAGGCCGGCGACCTCTCCGGCCTCGTCGAAGGCGGGCGAGTAGGTGAAGGACCACCAACCCCGCTCCGGCCTGCCGTCGCGCGAGAGGTCGAGCGGCATGTCGGTGACGGTGGTGCCCTCGCCGGCCAGCGTCGTGGCGACGAGCGGGCCGATCTCGTCCCAGATGCTGGCCCAGACCTCCCGGAAAGGACGTCCCAGCGCCGTGTCCCCGCGGTAGCCGAGGATCGGCCGGTACGCGTCGTTGAAGAAGCACAGGAGATCGGGCCCCCAAGCGAGAAACATCGCCGTGGGGCACGCGAGCATCTGCGCCAGCGTGCCCTTGAGCGCCGGCGACCAGGTCCCGGGCAGTCCGAGCGGAGTGCTCGACCAGTCGCGCTTACGGATCTCGGCGCCGGTGACACCGCCGGAGGGGAGGAACTGGAACGGATCGATCACGCCGGGTCGGACCCCGCTATCGCGGCGCGGCGGGCATTCCGGCAAGGGCTCGTTCCTCGGCGGCGGAAGTCGCCGCCGGGAGCGGGCGAGCGGAAGATCGATAGGAGTAGCCACATGCGGCGGCTATCGCCCGTGATGGTGGGCCGGGCAATCGGACGGCCTGTCACGCCTTGCCACCGGCAGTTGGTGCGGGTTCGTCGCCTTCTTGACCCCTCCCGCCCTGGTTCGGATCGGGCGGAGGCAGGTGCGGCGGGGGCAACCGACCGGGGCTGGGAGGCGTCGGCAGGCCGATGTCCTCGGTCACCGGCGGGACTTCGCCGGATTCAATGTCGTTTCCCATCGCCTTGCCCTACGCTCGACAGCGAGGGACAACGCGGAAGTATCCGGAAGGTCGCTGGCCCAATCCTAAACCGAGAAGTCGAGACCGGAACGGCAAACGGCCAGACCGTTCGCACCGGAGAGGTCGTCCGTGCTGCCGCCGGCTGCACAACACCTCGCCGGTGCCGCAGCTTGCCTTCCATACGGACAGGGGCATGTGAAGCAGGTGCTTGCTCTGAGACCAGCCCCAGCCCACCGCACGACGCGTGGGACCTGACTCTACCAGCCGCTTCCCGTAGCCGGCCGCAGGATCGCCGAAAGGCAGTCCTAACCGGGCTGACGGCTCAGGTCGTCTCAGAGCTGCAGCGACTTCGTCCGGTCCGAGACAGGCTTATCAGCGCCTCAAGCTCCCATGGTCATGACCGAGCCACCGTCGACCCGCAGGAACTCACCGGTGATGAAACTGGCGTGTTCCGAACAGAGGAACGTGACTGCGGCGGCGACTTCCTCCGCGCGTCCGCGGCGCTTGGCGACGATGCCGGGGCGCTCCTCGTCCAGCGTCACCTGGACCGCCTCGTCAAAGGAGATGCCCTTCTCCCTCGCCTTCTTCTCCATCTGGGCGTCGGTCATCGGCGTGGCGATGAAGGCCGGCCCGACCGCGTTCACGAGTACGCCGTCAGGCCCGTAGGCCTTGGACAGTCCCTTAGCGAGGTTCAGGACGCCCGCTTTGGCCGCGGCATACGGCAGTTCCTCGACGTAGGGCTGCACGGCGTCCTCGGAGGAGAACAGCACGACCCGGCCCCAGCCGGCCTTGCGCATGTGTGGGATGAACGCCCTGGTCGCGCGCACTCCGGCCATGAGATCAGTTTGAATTGCCTCAAGCCAGTCGTCGTCGGTCAATTCGAGGAAGTCCCCCGACGCCCCGGTGATGCCTGCGGCGCAGACGAGGATGGTGGGCTTGTCGTCGAAGGCCATGTTGGCGAAGGCGGCGAGCACGTCGATCCCCTTGGCCGTGCTCAGGTCGGCCTCGACAGCGCGAACCTGGCCCAACACCACAAGTTCGTTGGCCGTGGCCTGCAGCTCGGGGCCTTCCTTGTCGGTCAGGACGACGTGGGCGCCCTCGCGCAAGAGATGCTCGGCGGTCGAGCGGCCCATGCCCGACTTGGCCCCCGTCACGACCGCGACCCGCCCCCTGATGCCAAGATCCATCTGTTCCCTTCCGTCATCTTTCGAGAGGCCCACCCTGTGTCACGGCGGGACCGATAGTTGGGAAGCCTGCCTTTCGACGTGAGTTCCGTGTCCTGGGTCCTCCCCCGGAGGAGTACAAGCTCGATGTCTGCGAAACCCTGGACCGAACAACCACCTCAACCGGTGCAACGAGCCCGCGTTGGACCAATGCATCCTGGACGATGCGGGCCCGCGAACCCGGCAGGGCTGGCTCCGACCGAGGGAACCTCCTCCACGCCCCGCTATTGCCGCCTCGACACAGTGGAGCACAGGCATGGCCACGAGCAGCACCCCGCGTACTCACCAGACCCGCAACAACACCAATTCCAACGCCAAAAGGGTTTCCATCGAGGCGCTGAACGCACGGCTGGCCGACGGCATCGACCTCGCCCTCGCGATCAAGCAGGCCCATTGGAACCTGAAGGGACCGCAGTTCATCGGCATCCACCTGATGCTGGACGGCTTCCGTGCCGAGATCAGCGACCTCAACGACAAGGTAGCGGAGCGGGCGGTTCAGCTCGGCGGTACGGCCCTGGGAACGGCGCAGGTCGTGGCGGGATCGACCAAGCTCCCCGCCTACCCGACCGGCATCTATGCCATCGCTGACCATATCGCCGCGCTGATAGACAGCTATGCCGTGTACGCCAACGCCGTGCGCGAGAACATCGACGAGACCGATGAGGCGGGAGACCCCGACACCGCCGACCTGTTCACGGAAGTGTCCCGCGCCGTCGACAAGCAACTGTGGTTCCTCGAAGCCCACGTCCAGGAGCCGACAGGCCAGATGCGGGACGGCGACGCCCGCAGCTGAGTTGTGTGCCGCCTCTCCGTGACCGACCGAACGGGGGGCGGCTACGGTGCTCATCGACGAGCGATGCGCTCGGCAGGTCGGTCATCCCCGACACCCAAGCCGCGACCTGCCGAGGCTGCGCGGGAGCTGACCCAGCGTTGCCTGCCCCGCGAGCGACGGGCGTCCCTCAGCCATGACCGGGACTCCGCCGACGCCTCGCGGTCGAAGCAGGGCGGCCGCATTACCGCGCAACTCCATGGCGCGGATGCGCTGGCTGCGAACCAGTACGCACAAGGTTGGAACGTGGATGTCCCCGGGCCTGCATACCGCCAGGTCCACCAGGGCGTCGGCATGAAACTCACGCCCGACGGCCTCGTCCAGCAAGCGGCGCATCAAACCGTATTCCCCGTCGTGCATCCCGATCCACGTCGCTTCGCGGTCCAAGTGAGCCGGGCCCGCTGCCGCGGAGATGTCGACGCGACCACGGCTAGTCAATTCAATCACGCTACGACAGGCCTTGCCGCCACCGCTTTGTCACGGCATGGGGCGTCACGCCTATACCGAAGTGGGCGGGCGTCATCTTCCCCGCCAATCTATCGACCAAGGAGAGCTTGCGTGGAGCGAGCCGCGAACCTGACGGCGGACGACTTCCGCGCGCTCGCCGACGCGCTGCCGCAGATGGCCTGGGTCGCCGAGCCGAACGGCGACATCATCTGGTACAACCGGCGCTGGTACGACTACACCGGCACCACCATCGAGCAGATGCGCGGCTGGGGCTGGCGCGACGTCCACCATCCCGACCATGTCGAGCGCGTCGTTGCACTCATCAGCGAGGCGTTCCGCACCGGCGAGCCGTGGAAGGACACTTTCCCGCTGCGCGGCACCGACGGCGAGTACCGTTGGTTCCTGTCGCTGGCCGCACCCTACCGCGGTCCGGACGGCGCCATCCTGCGCTGGTTCGGCACCAACACCGACATCACCGAGCGCAAGGGCTTGGAGCGCCGCCTCGCCCGTCACGCCATCGACCTGCGCCGCTCGAACGAGGAACTGGAGCAGTTCGCCTACGTCGCCTCCCACGACCTGAAGGCGCCCCTGCGCGGCATCGAGAACCTTGTCGGGTGGATCGAGGAGGACCTGGAAGGCTCGCTGACCGGCGACGTCCAGACAAACATGGAGTTGCTGAAAAGCCGTGTGCGCCGGCTGGACAGCCTGCTTGACGACCTGCTGGCCTACTCACGGGCCGGGCGGGCTGATGCGACGATGGACACGGTGGACACGAAGTCCCTCGTCGATGAGCTCGCCGTGCTGGTAAGCCCTCCAGAAGGCTTCGCCATCACGGCAGATGCGTCCCTCCCGACGTTACAGGCGGCGCGTGCACCGCTGACCCAGGCCTTGCAGAACCTCATCGGCAACGCCATCAAGCACCACGACCGGCCGGCCGAGGGGCACATCCGGGTCGAGGCGAGGCCGGCAGGGGACGTGGTCGAGTTCGTCGTGACAGACGACGGCCCCGGCATTCCCGAACAGTTCCGCGAGCGCGTGTTCGGCATGTTCCAGACGCTCAAGCCCCGCGACGAGGTCGAGGGCAGCGGCATGGGGCTCGCCATCGTGCGCAAGCTGGTAGACCGTCAGGGCGGGAAGGTCTGGCTCGCCGACGGGCCGGACGGGCGCGGGCTGGCGGTGCATTTCACGTGGCCGCTCGACGGCCGGAAGGGACGGGCGGATGGGATCGACGGTTAACATCCTGCTGGTCGACGACGACGAGGTCGACGTGCAGGGGCTGAAGCGGGCGTTCAAAAAGAGTAAGATCGGCAACCCGATCACGGTCGCCCGCGACGGCATCGAGGCGCTGGAGATCCTGCGCGGCCAGAACGGGCGCGAGCGTCTGCCCAAGCCCCACCTGATCCTGCTCGACCTGAACATGCCACGCATGAATGGCATCGAGTTCCTGGAGGCGGTGCGCGCCGACGAGGACCTGCGCTCGGCGGTGGTGTTCATGATCACCACGTCGAAGGCCGACGAGGACCGGATGCGTGCCTACGGCCACAACGTCGCCGGCTACATCGTGAAGCGGGACCCGGCCAACACCTTCATGGAGGCGGTGGCGCTGCTGGAGCACTACTGGAAGGTCGTCGAGTTTCCTGCATAGTCGACCCGTGACGAATCCGACCCGCATCCTGCTGATCGACGACGATGCGGTCGACCGTGCGGCCGTGCGCCGGGCGCTGCGCAAGTCCGGGCTCATGCATACGCTGACCGAGGCGTCGGGTGGCGAGGAAGGCCAGCGCCTCGCCGCCGAGATGGCCTTCGACTGCGTCCTGCTCGACTACCGCCTTCCGGGTATTGATACCTTCGCACTGCTCAAGACCCTGCTCGCGGCGGAAGGCGATGCGCGGGCGGTGCTGATGCTGACCGGCGAGGCCGACCCGGAGCTCGCGACACGGCTGATGCGGGCCGGCGCGCTGGATTACCTCGACAAGGCCGAGGTCACGCCGTCCGGCCTAGCCAGGGCTATCCGCTACGCCGAAGCGAGGCGGGCCTTTCAGGCGGAGCTTGCCGCCGCGCGGCGGGAGGCCGAGGCGAAATCCCTCGAACTCGACACGCTGAACCGGCAGAAGTCCCTCTTGTTCTCGATCATCGCCCACGACCTGCGCAACCCGTTCCAGGCCCTCCTCGGGCTGTCGGAGGTGCTGGGCAAGGCTGTCGCGGCCCGCGACCCCGCCTCCATCGAACGGCGAGCGAAGGGCATCCACGAGGCGGCGACGCAAGCCTACGCCCTTCTGGAAAGCCTGTTCTCCTGGGCGAGCCTGCAGATGGACACGATGGCGGTCACCCTGACCGACGTCGACCTCGACGCCGTGACCAGTGAGGTGGTGCGCGGCGCGGCGGAGGCCGCCTCGGACAAGGGTTTGAAGATCGAGGTTTCCTGTGGCGGGATCATCGTTCGCGCACAGCGGGACATGCTGACCACGGTGTTGCGCAATCTCGTCGGCAATGCCGTCAAGTTCACGCTGCCCGGCGGGACCATTTCCGTCACGGGCCGCCAGGATTGGGACGACGTCGAGATCTCCGTTACGGACACCGGGGTCGGCATGCCGCCAGGCAAGGTCGACGACCTGTTCCGGCTGGACAGGCGGACCACCACGAACGGCACGGCTGGCGAGCGGGGAAGCGGGCTCGGCCTGCTGCTGTGTCGGGACCTGGTCGAGCGACAGGGCGCCGTGCTGACCGTGACGAGCGCCGTCGACCGTGGCACGACCTTCCGGTTCCGTCTGCCTGCACCGCTCATGGCCAGACAGGTCCCCGCCTCCGCCGCATCGACTTCCTGAACTCCTCCAACGCCCCTGGCCTTTCGGAGGTGACGAAACGTCCGTCGCCCCGGGAAAAAGTCGCGCCTCCTTGGACGACTTTGGCTCCACTCGTCAGGTATCGGACTTCTTCGCGCCAGGAAATCCGCTAGTGCGCAACCCAACGACCAGCGCTGCGACCATCCCCCCGTGAACATCCGCCCTTCATCGACCATCGACGGCAACTTGCTGCTCGAAGCCCTCGATGCCGACGACCGCAACCTGCTGGCTCTGCACGCCGAGCGGCGCGAGGTCGAACGGGGCGACGTCCTGTTCCGTGCCGGCGACGACGTCAGCCACGTCGCCTTTCCGGCTCACGGCTGCGTCGTCATCCTGGTTGTGCCGCTCATGGACGGAAAGTCCGTCGAGACCGCCACAGTCGGTCGCGAAGGCGTCATGCGCGGCGTCGTCAGCCATGGATACCTGCCGGCGTTCGGGCAGGCGGTCCAGGTCGGCGGCCCGGTCGTCCGGATCGACGCCGCGCGCCTGTCCGAGGCCAAGCAGGCCTCGAAGGCCATCCGCGACCTGTTCGTGCGCTACGCCGACTGCCTGCTGGCGCAGGTGCTGCAGTCGGTCGCCTGCAACGCCGCCCATACCATCGAGCGACGCTGCCTGCGCTGGCTCCTGACCCGGCAGGACCGCCTCGGCACGCCCGACTTACCGGTGTCCCGTGAGATCCTAGCCGACATGCTCGGGTGCGCCGCGCCTACCTTACGGAAGTGCTCGGGCGCATACATCGGGAGGGTTTGATCGAGATCGGCCACCGGCGCCTGACGCTGCCGGACCGTGCACGCGCGGAAGCCGCGTCCTGCGAGTGCCATGCCGCCGTCCGACATCACCGCATCACCATCGAGACCGCCAACCGTTGGATCGACGAGGCCGGCGGCCGCCAGCACGACCTCGCGCCCGGCCAGTACCTGGGCGTCTGCGTGACCGACACCGGCACCGGCATGGCCCCGGACCTGATCGGCAAGGTGTTCGAGCCGTTCTTCACGACGAAGCCCACCGGCGAGGGCACGGGCCTCGGCCTGTCCATGGTCTACGGCTTCGCCAAGCAGTCCGGCGGGCAGGTGCGCATCTACTCCGAGGTCGGCGAGGGCTCGACCGTCTGCCTGTACCTGCCGCGGCACTACGGCGAGGCCGACGAGGACGAGGTCGCGCGCAGGCTCGCCGAGGTGGAACAGGCGGGCCAGGGCGAGACGGTGCTCATCGTCGACGACGAGCCCTCGGTGCGGATGCTGGTTACCGAGGTGCTGGAGGATCTCGGCTATACCGCCATCGAGGCGGCCGACAGCGTCGCCGGCCTCAAGGTGCTGCAGTCGGACGTGCGCATCGACCTGCTGGTCACCGAGGTCGGTCTGCCAGGGGGTATGAACGGGCGCCAGATGGCCGATGCCGGCTGCGAGCGTCGCCCAGATCTCAAGGTGCTGTTCATCACCGGCTACGCAAAAAAATGCCATGCTCGGGAACGGTTACCTGCGCCCCGGCATGCAGGTCCTGACCAAGCCGTCCGTGCTGGAAACCCTTGCCACCCGCATCAAGGATCTCATCGCCGAGAGTTAGTCTCCCGCGCATGCGCCGACCCCTGATCGCCGCAGCGGGTCAGATTCCCGCGTACCAAGCGTAGCCCTGGTCTTCCCAGTATCCGCCCTTGCCCTCGCCGATGTCGGCGAAGCTTTCCACCACCTCGATGCGCATCACGTACTTGGCTTGCTTGTAGCCGAGGTTGCGTTCGAGGCGCAGCCGCAGGGGAGCGCCGTTCGCCACGGGCAGGGTCTTCCCGTTCAGCTCGTAGGCGAGGATGGTCTGGGGATGGAAGGCGTCCACGAGGTCGATGCTCTCGTAGTAGCGAATGGGCGCGTCATTGCCAGTGGAGCTTCCCTCGGCGGCCTGCTGGCCTCCGGAATCCCGCTTGTCCTCACCCCCGCCCGATTGCTTCGTCATCGCGGGGTTGGCGTTGCCGCCGGACGAGGCGTCCTCCGTCCCGTCCTCCACGACGCCATCGTCCTCGCCCTGGTCCATCGTGTCGGCGCAACGGAACACGACGTAGCGCGCCTGCGGTTTCAGCCGTGCCCGGTCCAGGATCTCGGACAGTGGCACGCCGGTCCACTTGCCGATGCAGCTCCATCCCTCGACGCAGTCATGCCGGGTGATCTGCGTCCGGGAAGGGAGCTTGCGCAACTCGGCCAGGGAAAGCTTCAGCGGGATCTCGACGAGGCCGCCCACCTCCAGCCGGTAGTCCGCGAACTTGCGCCGCTCCAGCGCCTTGTAGGCCCGGTCCGGCGGATCCTCGGTGCCGTTCGGCTTGAACCACGGCGAGATGTCGGCCTCGGCGTACTCGGGCGCGAGCGTTCGCTCCGTGAGGAGCAGCCGCTGCACGAACAGGTTCGCGTCCTCGCCGGTCTTGAGCGTGCGCCGGAACCAGTCGGCCTCGCCGAGGCGGTCGCAGCCTCCGAGCATCGCTGCTCCGGCCGCGGCGGTGGCGCCGAGCAGGAGGGAGCGTCGGCTGGGCTTCCGGGTCACGCCCGGTCTCCCGCGCGGTCCGCCGATGCGGGCTCGACCTTGCGCTCAATCACGAACCAGCCGGTGAGCATGCCGCGCATGTTGTTCCAGAACCCCGAGAGCACGACCAAGGCAACGTGGACGACCACGAACAGAACCAGCAGGGCCGCCACGACGAAATGGACCGTGCGGGCCGACTGCCGCCCGTCGAACAGGGTCAGGAGGAACGGGAACGCCACGTCCATGGCTGGAGACATCGCCAGCCCGGCCAGCACCTGCATCGGCAAGAGCACGAACAGCACGATGGCGTAGGTTAGCTTCTGGATGACGTTGTAGCGCTTGGCCTCGTCGCCTTGCGGGAAACGCAGGGTCACGTGCTCCCACACCGAGGCGGCGAAATGCCGGACCTGGTCGCGCTGCGGGACGACGCGAAAGCGAAGCTGGCCGCTCAGCAGCCCGTACAGGAGGTACAGGGCGCCGTTCAGGACGAAGGCCCAGGCGAAGAAGAGGTGCCAGGAGCGCCCTCCCGTGAGGTCCTGATCGCTGGGAAGCGTCAGCCAGGAGGGGAAGCCGCGGTCGGCCGGCTCGCCATCAGCGCCGGGCGAGGAGCCTAGCCAGCCGGTGGTGTCGAGGCTGTGGCCTAGCAAGGTCGTGACGCCCTTGGGCGGGTCGTCGTCAGTCGAGGTCATCGACAGCAGCGGGTGATCGAAGGTCGAGACCTTGCCCCAGTACAGGGCCGGGTGGGCGTTGAAGATCTGCAGGCCGCTCATCAGCAAGACGAGCAGGCACAGGGCGTTGACCCAGTGGGTGATCCGGATGACGGCGGGGTGCCTGAACATCCAGCGCCGATGCTCGACCTCTCCGGTGTCGGGGGCGGAGCGCGTCAGGTAGGTGCTGGGCACAAGGGCGGCTCGTCCCGAGGACCGAGGGGCGCGGCGACCGGACCGAGGGTCGGGCCGCCGCGTTCGTGATGGCCGCTTACATGCGGTTCATCATCATCTTCCGCTTCATCATCCGGCGCTTCATCATCTTCTTATGCATCATGCGCTTCTTCATCATCATGCGCTCGCTGTGCGTCATGCGGACCTGCGTGATGCCTGCCGGGCCGGCCTGAAGGCCGTTCGGGCCCATCGGGGCGGCCGAGGCGGCGCCAGTTCCGAGCGCGAGGCTTCCGAGGACCGCGGCGGCGAGCGCGAGGGTGGTGATCTTCATTCGGTATCTCCTTTACAGGGTAAAATTCTTCTTCCGCACAGTGGGGCAAGAAGGGAAATACGTCACAAGTTCCTGATTTATCGAATTAATTTCTTTGATTGGTGGCCTATGGGCGCAACTCTCCGGGCGCCGGGGCGAGACCCCGCGCCACGCCCTGGCCGGGCGTACCCCGACCTGTACGGAGGCTCGCCGCGGAAGGTTTCAGGGGGCGGGAATAATCTGGTCCCGGGCATGAATGGGGTTGTTGGCGTTCCACACCCTGTTGGCATCACGGACGGGAGCGGACCGGAAGCTGAGCAGCTTGACCTGCACTGGCCTGTTACTGAATGGAGCGGACTAACCTTCCTTCTGTTGCCTCGCCACCGACAAGGGGACGGCTTCCTCCCCGGCCGGATCTGGGGGATTCGGGCAACCGCGGCACCAAGAAGGCGCGACCGCGAACGTCGCGTGGGCCGGTGCGTTCTCCCAAGGCCAGGCTACGGACGGGAATAGAGTTGGCACAGGGTCCTCGACGAGCGGACGACACGGCTGCGGCGGGTCCCGCGGCAAGGGCAAGGGCCATGTCCCGGGCGCTTGCCTACTTTGGGATTGCGGTCTCGATCACTGTCGCCTCGGGCTGGGCGTTCCGATTGCCTCTCCTGACGACGATCCTACCGGGCGAGGCGCCGATGGTGGCGCTGACCGCCCTCGCGGTGCTGATCCTGTCGGTCTCATTGCTGCTCTCGGCCCAGCCCGAGGGGCGAGAGGTCGACAGGTCTGTGGGCCGCTGGCTCGCCGTCGTCGCCGTCGCGGTGGCCGGCGGCGGAGGCATCCAGTACGCCAGTCCGCACGGTTTCCGGCTCGACGACTGGCTGCAGCGGCTCGTGTCAGGCCCGCTCGGGCCGGACAACGGGATGTCGCTCGCGACCGTGGCCTGCGTCCTGGGGGCCGCGGCCGGTATCATCCTCGGCGACGCGCGAGGCCGGACATTCACCCGCCTCGGCGTGGCGGCGGCTGCCTTCGCCTTCGTCGCCGCCGCCGTCGGCGGCCTGGGCTACGTCTACGGGGTCGGCGCCCTCCACCAGGGCGGCCCGTTCTCGCGCATGTCGCTGCTCAGCGCCCTGGCCCTGGGCCTGCTGTCGGCCGGGGTGTTGCTCTCCAGGCCGCACGGGCCGTGGGTCGCGACCGTACTCCGCGGCGGCGAGGTCGCGCGTGTCCTCCTGCCGGCCGTCGTGGTCGCACCGCTGCTGCTCGGGGCGCTGGAGATCTACGCCGTCCGTTCGAACCTGCTGGAGCCCGAGACCGGGACCGCTCTCCTCGTCACGGTGCTCGCGATCTGCCTCGCCGCGCTCGCCCTCCGCCTCGCGCGTGACGTCGAGCGGCGCATCGTCGGAGAGAGACGGCTCAGGGATGCTCTCCAGGCCATGAACGAGGCGCTTGAACGGCGGGTGGAGGAGCGGACCCGCGACCTCGCCCAGGCGCAGGACGCCCTGATCCAGGCCCAGAAGATGGAGGCCATCGGGCAGCTTACCGGCGGCGTGGCCCACGACTTCAACAACCTCCTGACCATCATCCGGTCGTCGGTCGAGTTCCTCCGCCGGCCGAACCTGCCGGAGGAACGGCGTGTTCGGTACATGGACGCCGTGTCCGACACCGTGGACCGGGCGGCGAAGCTCACCGGGCAGCTCCTCGCCTTCGCCCGGCGGCAGCCGCTGAGGCCCGAGACCTTCGACGTCGGCTCCCGCCTCGTCGGTCTGGCCACGATGCTGGACACCCTGACGGGGGCCCGCATCCGCGTCGTGACGACCAAGCCCGAGTGCCCCTGCTTCGTGCACGCCGACGCCAGCCAGTTCGACACCGCCATCGTCAACCTCGCAGTGAACGCCCGCGACGCGATGGACGGCGAGGGCACGCTGACCCTCACCCTGTCCTGCGGCAGGGAGAAGCCGGCGATCCGCGGCCACGCTGGCCTGTCGACGCCGTTCGTGACGCTCGGCGTCGGCGATACCGGCTCGGGAATCGCGGCGGAGAACGTGGCCCGCATCTTCGAGCCGTTCTTCACCACCAAGGAGGTCGGCAAGGGCACGGGCCTCGGCCTCTCCCAGGTCATCGGCTTCGCGAAGCAGTCCGGCGGCGATGTCGACGTCGCGAGCGTCGTCGGTCATGGGACCACGTTCACGCTGTACCTGCCGCAGGGCCAAGAGGCGGTCATGGACGTCGTCGAGGACGCCGTCCATGACGACGCACAGGCCGACGACGAGGCCCGGTGTATCCTGGTGGTCGAGGACAACGTGGAGATCGGGCGCTTCTGCGCGCAGATCCTGCACGACCTGGGTTACGGCGCGATCCTGACGGAGACCGCGGAGGCGGCGCTCGCGGAGATCGAGGCGGTGCCGTCCCGCTACGACGCGGTGTTCTCGGACGTCGTCATGCCGGGAATGGGCGGCTTCGAGCTGGCGAAGCGGCTGCGGGAGACTCACCCCGGCCTGCCGGTGGTCCTGACGTCCGGCTACAGCCACGTGCTGGCGCAGGACGACGCCCACGGCTTCGACTTGGTGCGGAAGCCCTATTCCGCCGCCCAGGTCGACGGTGCCCTACGTTCGGCGACGCGCCGTCGACGACGCGCGCGCGCGCACTCGGCATCCATGCGGGAGATGAGCTCATGACCACCTCGAAGCCTCGCCTCGTCGGGCTGAACCACGTCGCGCTTGAGGTCGGAGATATCGGGGAGGCACTCAGGTTCTACCGGGCCGTGTTCTCGTTCGAGCTCCGGGGCACCCATGAGGATGAGGCAGGCCGCACGGTCATGGCCTTCCTCGACATGGGCGACCAGTTCCTCGTCCTGTCGGCCGGTCGGGAACAGCCGGCCGACACGGAGCGGCATTTCGGACTCGTCGTCGACGATCGGACCGGCGTCATGGAACTCGCCGAGAAAGCGGGTGCGAAGGTCCTGGACCGCCCATTCAACTTCCTCGACCCCTGGGGCAACCGCCTGGAGATCGTCGCCTACCCAGATGTCCAGTTTACGAAGGCGGGCGAGATTCTCAGAGGCATGGGCCTGAATCTCGGGAAAGGCGATGAGGCGTTGGGGGAGTTGCGGCGCAAGCTGTCTTCGCCTCCGGCACGCGCCGAAGATTGAAGGCGTGTTTTTCGGGAAAGGCGGGCATCGGATCACCCGCATAAGCGATGGACGGTCGCAGGTCTCCTGGCGCGAACTACAAGAACGATGGCCCCATCCACATACGGAAAATGGCGACCGAGGGGCTGTCAGTCGCCCCTTTCGTTTCCATCCTGACGATTTGGCCTCAAACCTCCGATGACTCCGCAATGCCTCAGTAACCGTAGCCGTAGGCCCGGCAACCGTACCTATAGTTCGGCGCGTAGCCATCACCGGCGTATGAATTTGCGTCATCGACACGCGAAGCCGGTCACCGCCTCCTCGCGAGTATCCGGTCCGCCGTACGCAACGCGACCGCTTGGATCGTGAGCGAGGGATTGACCCCCCCAACCGTCGGGAAGACCGAACCGTCGCAGACGTACAGGTTCGGGATGTCCCAGGACCGGCAATCGGCGTCCACCACCGAGGTCCGCGGGCCGGACCCCATCCGGGCGGTGCCGTTCAGGTGGCAGGTGTCATCACCCTGGTCCCAAACCTCGCGCCCGCCCGCGACTGACAGGGCCTCGCGCATGAACTTGAGCGCGTGCCGGTTCAACGCCTTGTCGTTGTCGCACCAGGAGTAGGTGATGCGCGCCACCGGTAACCCGTACTGATCCTTCACGTCCGCGAGGGTCACCCGGTTGCGCTCCTGCGGCATGTACTCGGAGACGACCTTGAGCCCGGCGACGTGGTTGTAGCGCTGCATCTCCGAGACGAGCGCCTCCCCCCACAGGCCGTGCGCCGAGGCCTGTGTGTTTGCCCAGAGCTGCGGCAGCGGCCCCTGGCTCATGTAGGAATAGCCACCGAAGAAGTCCTTCACGAAGGGGCCGTGACCCTTGTCGTCGTAGTTCCAGTGCTCGCTGATCGCCAGTGATGGCGGGCCCTTGTAGCTACGGATCTCCTCGTCGAAGACGCCCCAGACCGCTTGGTTGCCCTGGACCATCAGGTTCTTGCCGACGAGGCCCGACGAGTTGGCGAGGCCGTCCGGGAACTCCTGGTTCGCCGAGTTCAAGAGGAGCCGCGGCGTCTCGATGGCGTAGCCCGCCACCACGACGTTCCTGGCCCGCTGGAAGCGCCAGCGCCCCTCGCGGAAGTAGTGGACGCCTATGGCGCGCCCATTCCTCGTCTCGATCCGCCCGACCATGGCGAGGTCGCGGATCTCGGCGCCCGCCTTCAGGGCGCGCGGCAGGTAGCTCACGAGCACGCTCTGCTTGGCGTTGGTCGAGCAGCCCAGCGTGCAGAAGCCCCGGTAGACGCAAGGCGGTGCGTCGCCGTGCGGCGCCGAGACTGTGGCCAGCGGCGTCGGCGTCCAGTCGATGCCCATCGCCTCCGCGCCCCGGGCCAGCACCTTGGCGGCGGCGTTGATCTCGTGCGCGCGGCGGTGATAGCGCCGCCGGTGCGGACCCCAGGGATAGGAGACCGGACCGGAGATCTTCAGGTCATCCTCGACCTGATCGTAGTAGCGCCACATCTCCCGCCAATCGAGCGGCCAATCGGCGCCGTAGCCCATCAGGGTGCGGGTCTTGAACCATTCCGGTCGGAAACGCAGGGCGACCATGGCGTAGTGGACGGTCGAGCCACCCACCGCCTTGCCGGAATTGTTCGAGCCCATCTGCAGCGGGTTCTCGCCGTCGACGATGCGCTCGTCCGTCCAGTAGAGCTTGGACTGATGGCTCTCGTCCGAGGCGAAATCCTCCAGCGGCCGGAAATACGGTCCGGCGTCGAAGGCCACCACCGACACGCCACCCTCCGCGAGCCGGCAGGCCAGGGTGCCGCCGCCCGCGCCGGTGCCGACGATGGCGAAGTCGACCTCCTCCTCGTCCCGGTGCTGGCGCATCGGCACCCATTCGCCGATCCGCATGACGTTGGGCGCGCGGCCGTCGCGGGCGCGGGGATAGTGCTCCGGGTCGTCGCCGGGCGTGATGTGCTTGGGGTTGTCGGCGGCGTTGCCGAGGCCGGGGATGCGCATCGACGAGGGTATCCTTATCGGCCAACCTGGAGGTTCTCTTGGTAAGCCTCGTCCTCGCGGCCGGGCTTGGCCTCGGCGGCCTCCCAGGGGTCGCGACGGTCGAAATCCATGCGCACGTAGCCGCGCGGGCTCGCCGGGCCGCCCCAGCCGATCTCGTTCCAGGCCGTGGGGTGGGCGTAGTACGCCTTGACCACATCGGCGAGGACGCGCTGGTGGAAGAACAGCTTCGAGGGCATGCCCTCCCAGACCGCACCGGTCAGGTCACCCTTCTCGGCGAGCTTCAGAAGCTCGTCCTGCGCCCAGGCGCCGAGTTCGTGGAAGCGTGCCCCGAACCGTGCCCGTGCCTCGGCATCGAGGGCGCGCAGTCCCAGGCGCCATGCCTCGCGCTCCCCGGGCATTTCGGCGTTGCGGTAGCCGTCGCGGGTATCGGTCGCGAGCTTGTGGTCCACGAGGGCGGCCACCGGAACCGGATCCCCCCGGTCGGCGGGTTGCGGGACGATCCGCTCGGCCAGCGACTTCATCGTCGACCATTCGGCCTCGTCGAAGAAGCGGCGCGTCTCCGGCCCGATGGCGAGCCGTTCCTCCAAAACCTCGCGGGTCTTGGCGTTCCAGGACGGGCCGTCGCGCTTCGCGAGCACGTCGTAGCCCGGATAAAGGTCCAGTCTCGGACGCATGATGTTCTTTCGGGTCAGAAGCGGAAGCGGCTGCGTTCGATGAGTTCGAGGGCCGCGAGCCCCCCGAGCGCCACCCCCGAGAAGGAGGGCGGGGCCGGCAGAGGCGGCCCGTCGATGAGGTTCTGGCGCCAGTTGGACCAGCCGCCCATCATCCGGGCGACGCCGTAGCCGTGGAACGCGACGCCACCGACGCCCATCGCCGAGACCGCCCACATCCCCCACTTGGCGCCCGATTGACTCGCTCCCTCCGGTTTGGTCGCGGCGCGGACGAGAAGGGCGGCGGCAAGCGGCGGCAGGGTGACGGGAACGAACATCGCCGGGTTCTGGAAAGCACCCCGGAAGTGAAGCAGCCCGGCCTCCAGGGTCGTGCCGGCGAGCATGCCCGCCGTGGCGACTGCAAGGGAGCGCCCCGCCGGCAAGCCACCGAGCCGCGGCTCGTCGGGGTCGGCGTCGCGCACGCGCTCGGCGATGACCCCGAGGACGCCGGCCAGCGTCAGCGCCATCGGCGCGCCGATGGGGGCGGAATAGAACAGGTTCTGGAAGGAATACCCACCCTCGCGCTTGCCGACGTTGTAGGCGTGGAAGCCGAAGCCGATCAGCCCTGTCAGGCCGGCGAGCGCCTGCACCCCGTGCCGGACGCGGGAGCTGCCGGGGTCGGTGTCGCCGGCCCCGTGCAGGGACGCCGCCAGGGTGACGCTGGACACGACGATGGGCGTGTACATCGCCCGGTTGAAGAACTGGCCGCGGTAGTGCTCCAGGCCGGAATCGAACAGGACCGAGGCGGCGAGCATCGTCGAGGCGTGGTTCAGGCGCTGTGCCGCGCTCGCGGTGACCTCGCGCCCCCGCGGGCTGTAGCTGCGGCCGCCGGCGGCGTGACCTAGGGGCTTGGAACGCCCGGCGGCGAACCAAGTCAGCAAACCGGCCCCCGCCGCCACCGCGGCGAGGACCACCACCGGGTGGACGGCCGCCTCAACTCTCACAGGTGCGACGCGCCGCTTCATGCCTGGCGCATGTTGACGTTTCGGCGGGGGTGGGCCGCGATCAGACGGCATAGGCATCGGCATCCCGGGTCTTGAGGGTGAGGCCGTGTCCCGGCCGGGTCAGATCGGGGGTGATCACGCTATCGCGCGGTGCGGGCGCCCCGTCGAACAGCATCCGCTCGATGCGGACGTGGTCGTGGAACCATTCGAGGTGTCGGAAGCGGGGAGCCGCAACCGCCACCGGGAGGTGCAAGGCGGGGGCGCAGTGGCCGGACAGGTCCAAATGCGCCGCTTCGCATAAGGCCGCTATTTTCAGGAACCCGCTGTAACCGCCGCAGCGGGTTACGTCCGCTTGGGCCACGTCGACCGCCCCCACGTCGAGCAGCCCACGCAAGTCGTCCAGTGTATAGACGTACTCGCCCGCGGCGATTTCCATGCCGGCAGGCGCCGAGGCGCGGACGGAAGCCATCCCCGCGGGATCGTCACTGGACACGGGCTCCTCGAACCACGCGACGCCGAACCGCTCCGCAACCTGCGCGGCGCCGATGGCGTGCTTTGGGGTGAAAGCGCCGTTGGCGTCGATGAACAGGCTCGCATCGCCGATGGCCGCCTTCGCGACCGCCATGCGGGCTGGGTCACGCTCGGGAGCGCTGCCGACCTTCATCTTCACCGATCGGCAGCCATCCCGCTCGATCCACCCGGCAAGCTGCTCGCGCAACTGCCGGTCGTCGTAGCTCGTGAAGCCGCCGCTTCCGTAGATCTCCGCGTGTTCCCGCGCCTGCCCGAACAGGCTCGCCAGGGATACGTCGAGGAGGCGTGCCTTGAGGTCCCACAGGGCGGTGTCCAATGCCGAGATCGCCGTGGCGGCGAGCCCGGAGCGCCCGAGGTTCCGCACGGCGCCCCACAGCACGGCATTGGCCCGCGGGATGTCGAAGGCGGGCAACCCGGTAAGGCGCGATGCGAGCGTGCCTACAATCAAGCGCGCGACACTGGCGTCGGTGTAGCTGTAGCCGAGGCCGGTCTCACCACCGGCCTCGACGTGGACGACGATGATGGTCGTCTTGTCCCAGGCGAAGGTACCGTCCGCCTCCGGCGCGTCGGTGGGAACGGTGTAGGCTCGCGCCCGCACCGTTCCGATCCTCGGATCGTCACGCATGCCGTGGAAGCCGTCCTACTTGCTGCCGGGCAGGACGGAACTCAGCACCTGACGCGCGGTGTCGACGAGGAGGTGGCGCTCCTTCGGGTCGCCCTTGCCGAGCATCGACATGAAGTTCTGCACCTGCTGGAAGGTGAAGAACGGCGGCAGCGGCGGCACCTCGGGGTCGGTCTTCACCTCCAGCACCACCGGCACGGGGCTCGCCAGCGCCTCTTCCCAGGCCGCCCCCATGCGCTCCGGATCGTCGACGTAGATGCCCTTCAGGCCGATCAGCTCTGCAAACTTGTGGTAGGGCACGTTCGGGATGGTCTGGCTCGCCTCGAACTTCGGGTTGCCCTCCATCACCCGTTGCTCCCAGGTGACTTGGTTCAGATCCTCGTTGTTGAACACACAGCAGATCCAGGTCTTGTTCGACCAGCGGTGCATGTACTTCGAGACCGTGATCAGTTCGGCCATGTTGTTCATCTGCATGGCGCCGTCGCCGACCAGCGCGATCACCGGCCGGTCGGGATGCGCGACCTTGGCGGCGATGGCGTAGGGGACCGCCGCGCCCATGGAGGCGAGGCCGCCGGAGAGCGAGCACATCTGGCCGCGGCGCATCCTGAGGTCACGGGCGAACCAGTTGGCGCAGGACCCGGAATCCGAGGTGATGATCGCCCGCTCGGGCATGCGCGGCGACAGCTCCCAGGTCACCCGCTGCGGGTTGACCAGGCTGGCCTTGGCCATCGCCCGGTCCTCGGCCTCCTTCCACCATGAGACCATCCCCTTCTCGATGCCGGTGCGCCAGGAGCCGCCCTCCTTCTTCTGGTCGAGCAGCGGCAGCAGCGCGCGCAAGGTCTCGGCGGACTCGCCGCATAGCGGCACCTCCATCGGGTACCGCAGCGACAGCATCTCCGGCGAGATGTCGATCTGTACCCCCCGGGCCTGCCCCTCCTTCGGCAGAAACTCGGCCCAGGGGAAGCCGGATCCGATCATCAGCAGCGTGTCACAATCCTCCATCATATCCGACGAGGGCTTGGACCCGAGCAGGCCGATGGTGCCGGTGACGAAGGGCAGGTCGTCGGGCAGGGCTGCCTTGCCGAGCAGCGCCTTGGCGACGCCGGCCTGCAGCTTGTTCGCCACCGCGATCACCTCGTCGGTCGCGTGCAAGGCGCCTGCGCCGACCAGGATCGCGACCTTCTTGCCGGCGTTCAACACGTCGGCGGCGCGGCGCAGATCGGCGTCGAACGGCACGACCTTCGGGGCGGTGTAGCCCACCCCGGAGAAGGTGTTGCCGTGCTTGCGTACCGGCTCCTCGTAGGGAACGTCCTGCAGGTCGTTCGGTAGAATGATGGCCGAGACCTTCCGTTCGGCCTTGGCGATCCGCATGGCGCGGTCGACGATGTGGCGGACCTGCGCGGGCGAGGACGCCTGCTGCACGTAGGCTGAGACGTCCTTGAAGACGCTCGTGAGGTCGAATTCCTGCTGGTAGTGGGCGCCGTTGACGTTGCGCGCCTGCTGCCCGCAGATGGCGAGAAGCGGCACGTGGTCGAGATGGGCGTCGTACATCCCGGTGAGCAGGTGCGTCGCGCCGGGACCGGAGGTCGCCATGCAGACGCCGACCTCGCCAGTGAACTTGGCGTAGGCCGCGGCCATGAACGCCGCCATCTCCTCGTGGCGGACCTGGATGAACTCGAACGGCAGGTCGTTGCGCTGGAGGGCGCCGAGCAGGCCGTTGATGCCGTCGCCGGGATAGCCGAAGATCTTCTTCACCCCCCACTCGGCCAGGCGCTTCCAGAAAAAGTCGGCGACGGCTTCGGCCATGGCGGATCCTCGGAAATAGGTATCGGTGCCGCCCGCTTGGCGAACGTGGTCGGGGGCGGCATGGGATGGAGCCTGCGTGTACCGGCACACGGCTTCCTTAGTCCGAGGCCAACCTCGCATGGGAAGGCCGGTTCCTGCGAGTTTCCGAAGCATTCTGACGATGCCGTGATCTCTCCCCGATCTACTGGGCGGCGAGGTCCAGGGCGTAGAGGTGCTGTTTGGACGTGATGAACAGCCGTTGCTGCTCCGGGGAAAAGCAGAGATTGGAGCACACCTGAGGCGTCGGGATCAGTCCGAGCCGGTGCCCCTCCGCAGAGAGGACCTGGACCCCTGCCTCCGAGCTCGTCCAGATCCAGCCGCGATGGTCCACGCGGACGCCGTCCGGCACGCCGGGCTCGACCTCGGCAAAGACCCGCGGTTCGCCCAGGGTTCGGTCATCCACGACCGCGTAGGCGTGGATCGTGTGCCCGTCGCCGCCCTCGGTCCGTGAAGTGTCGCTGACGTACAGGGTGCGCCCGTCCGGCGAGAAGGCCAGCCCGTTCGGCTGGCCGAGGTCGGCCACGCGCCTGACGGAGCCGTCCGCCGGGTCAAATCTGTAGACGCTGTGATGGCCCAGGTCGGACGCGGCCAGCACCCCCTGCCTGGGTAGCCGTAGCCCATAGGCTGGATCGGTGAACCAGAGGGCGCCGTCGGCGCCGCAGACCACGTCGTTCGGAGCGTTGAACCGGCGGCCCTCGTAGGTCTCGACCAGGGCCTCGTAGTGTCCGTCCGGGGATGTGCGTGACAGGCGGCGGTTGCCGTGCTCGCAGTGGACTAGGTTGCCGTCCCGGTCGACCGTGTTGCCATTGATGAACGGGGTTGCGTCGATGACGACCCGCACGCAGCCGTCGGCGTGCCAGCCGAGCACCCGGCGCCCCTCAACGTCCGACCACACCAGAATGTCGCGGGCGGGCCACCAGGTCGGCCCCTCGCTGAAGACGGCCTGATCGTAGAGCGAGACGAGACGGGCGTGGTAGGGCACTACCTCGGTGAAGCGCGGGTCGGACGCCCGGGGTGGATCGACGTGGTGGACGGGCTCGGGCGGACCGGGTCGCCGCAGCAGATTCGACGCGGGTTCAGCGTTCATGATCCCTCCCTGATCGAAGTTTTAGGGCACCTCAGTGGGTGCATGTCTCGAACGGTTAATCCCTCCGGGTTGATGTCGTTCTCCCGCCACCCCCGGCTGACTTGTCGGGTACGACCTAAAGAATGCGGGATCGTCGAAGATCATGAATCAAGAAAAACGCCGATCTTTTCGATGACGACTGCAGCCGGCACCTTGGGGCTAGTGGTCTGAGTTGGAAATTCTTTGGCAGAAGCGTTTGACGCTGGCGAGGATGGCATCGGCTGATTTGGTCCAGACGAACGGCTTTGGCTCGGCGTTGGTCTGATCGATGTAGGCGTGGATGGCGGTCTCCAGATCGCCCGTGGTCTCGAACACGCCGCGTTGAAGCTGGCGCCGCGTCAGCAGCGCGAACCGGCCCTCGACGAGGTTGAGCCATGAGGCCGAGGTCGGGGT
>NZ_BBUX01000021.1:0-86938 GCF_000974725.1 Methylobacterium sp. ME121 | reverse complement strand
ACCTTCACGCTGAGCGAGGGCGCCCCCCAGGTGCGCCCGTAGAGCAGGCGCGGCGCGTCGACGGCATCCGCCACCGACAGCCCGTAATCGGCGTAGCGGGTGAAGATCTGGGCCTGGAACTGCGGCTGCCCGTCGCCGCCCATGCTGCCGTAGCTCATCACCCGCCCGTCGTCGAAGGCGGCGAGCGCGGGGATCAGCGTGTGGAACGGGCGCCGCCCCGGCTCCAGGGGGTTCACGGCCTTCGGATCGAGGGAGAACGACATGCCCCGGTTCTGCCAGCAGATGCCGGTGGCGGGCAGGACCGTCCCCGAGCCGTACTCCCAGTAGACCGACTGGATGTAGGAGACCGCGAGGCCGTCCTTGTCGATCGCGCCCATCCACACGGTGTCGCCGTGACCCGGGTCGGGCAGGGGCACCCGACCGGCGCGGCCCATGTCGACGAGTGCGGCCTCGCGGGCGAGCCGCTCCGGCGTGAGGAAGGTGGCCGGGTCGTGCCGCAAGCGGGCGAAATCGGTGACCACCCGGTCGCGGATCGCGAAGGCCCGCTTCGTCGCCTCGATCAGGCCGTGGTAATGAGCTGTGGTCTCGGGCTCCGTGACGTTCAGCCGGTCAAAGATCCCGAGGATCAGCAGGGCGGCGAGCCCCTGGGTCGGCGGCGGGAAGTTGTAGAGGGTCGCGTCGCGGCGCCGGATCGACAGGGGCGCCCGCTCCACCGCCGCGAAGGCCTCGAGATCCGCCCGGGTGACCGGCGCGCCGAGGCGCTCCAGGTCGGCGGCGATCTCCCGGCCGATATCGCCGCGATAGAAGTCCCCGAGGCCCGCATGGGCGAGCTGCTCCAGAGTGGCGGCGAGCAGCGGCAGGGCGCGGGTCTCGCCGGCCGGGTAGGGCTTGCCGTCCTTCAGGAACGTCCCCGCGAAGTTCGGGGCGTCGTGGAGGGTATCGAGCTCCTGGGGCACGTAGCGCGCCTCGGAGGGCGAGACCGGGACGCCGCCGCGCGCCTGCGCGATCGCGTCGGCGAGCAGGGTCTCCAGGGGAAGGCGGCCGCCGAGCGCCCGCGCCAGCTCGAGGGCGAGGCGCCAGCCGCCCACCGCGCCCGCGACCGTCACCATCGCGTCGGGGCCGCGGGCGGGTATCGCGTCGTAGCCCTTCTCCCGGTAGCGCGGGATCGTGGCGAGGCGCCCGGCCGGACCGCAGGCCTCGATGCCGCGCACCCGGCCGCCGCGCTCGCGCACCAGCCAGAAGCCGTCGCCGCCGATGCCGTTCATGTGCGGGTAGACCACCGCGATGGAGGCGGCCATCGCCACCATCGCCTCGATGGCGTTGCCGCCCTGCGCCAGGACGGTCTGGCCGGCCTGGGCGGCGAGGCTGTGGGGCGCGGCGACGGCGGCGGACGTGAAGACGGGAGTCTCGGGCATCGACGGTCCTGTGCTGTACCGGCCGGAGGGTTAGGCGAGCCGGTGCCTCCTGCAAAGGCCGGCCGTGTACAAGCGGTGCGCCGTGCTATGCTGCGCGCGCGCTGTCGCCCAGAAGCGGCCCATGGTCCCGAAGCTCACCCCCTGGATCGCCCTCGGCCTGTCGGTCGTGCCTGCCACGGCTCAGCAACGTGTCCCGTCGGCCTTCGAGGGTGCGGGCGCCGATCCCCGCATCTCGGTCTCACAGCCGGAGACGACCAGCCAGGCCTCCGGCGGCTATGTCCGGTCGGTGGAGCCGTATCTCGGACCGCTCGGCGATCCGCTGGCCATCCGCCCCGCCCTGAAGGCGCGGGGCATCGAGTACAGCCTCACCTACATCGTCGACGTCCTCGGCAATCCGGTCGGCGGCCTTCGCCAGGGCGCGATCGTCGAGGATCGCCTCAACCTCCGCCTCAATCTCGACCTCGACCGGCTCGTCGGCTGGCAGGGCGCCACGGTCCACGCCAACGCCTACTTCATCCACGGCACGGGCCTGTCGCGCTACTATGTCGGCAATCTGCTGACGACGAGCGTCATCGAGGCGCTGCCCTCGAGTCGACTCTACGTGCTCTGGCTCGACCAGAGCCTGATGGACGGCGAGCTCGGGATCCGGATCGGCCAGCAGGCCGCCGATACCGAGTTCTTCGTCAGCCAGACCGCGACCCTGTTCGTGAACTCCACCTTCGGCTGGCCGGCCATCACCGGGCTCGACCTGCCGAGCGGGGGACCGGCCTACCCGCTCGCGGCGCCGGCGATCCGGGCCAAGTACGTGCCGGGCAACGGCTTCTCCCTGCAGGTCGGGCTCTACGACGGCGATCCGGCGGGCGCCAATCGCCCGGGAGACGACCCGGAAGCGCAGCGTCTCGACCGCACGGGCACCAATTTCCGCCTGCGCGATCCGGCCCTCGTCATCGCCGAGGCAACCTACGCGTACAACATCGCCCCCGGATCGAAGGGGATGCCCGGCGACATCACCCTCGGCGGCTGGCAGCATTTCGGCCGGTTCGACAGCCTGCGCTTCGACATCACCGGCGTGCCGCTCGCCGACCCGAACGCCACCGGGATCGGCCGTCCGGTGCGCGGCAATGCCGGCCTCTACGCGATCTACGACCAGACCCTGTACCGCGAATCCGGCAAGGACGACGAGGGTCTCGGCTTCTTCGTGCGCGCTGCCTGGTCGCCGACCCGCTCCAGCCTCATCGACGCCTACGTGGATACCGGCCTCGCCTACAAGGGCCTGTTCGACGGGCGCGACGACGACACGATCGGCCTCAGCTTCGCCTACGCCCGCATCGGCGACGAGGCGCAGCGGGCCGACCGGGACACGATCCTCTACACGGGCCTGCCGATGCCGCGCCGCCGCGCCGAGGCGGTGATCGAGGCGACCTATCAGGCGGTGGTGGTGCCGGGCTTCACGGTGCAGCCCGACGCGCAGTACGTCATCCGGCCCGGCGCCGGCATCGCCGGTCCGGACGGCCGCCGGCTGCGCAACGCGGCGGTGCTCGGCCTGCGCGCGACCGTGCAGTACTGAGCGGGCCTGCGACCGCGGCACCCGGAACGGTCCCGGGCCTCCGCCTCTTTCAGCAGCATGTTGATCTTCGAGTGGGTCGTCGGCGTCCTGTTCGGCGCCGTCCTCCTGGCCGGCGTCGCGCGCCGGCTCGGCGCGCCGTATCCCGCCTTCCTGGCGCTGGGCGGCGTCGGCCTCGCCTTCGTCCCAGGCGTCCCGAACCTGCGCCTCGATCCCGAACTGGCGCTCGCCCTGTTCCTGGCCCCGGTCCTGCTCGACGCCGGCTTCGACGCCTCCGTGCGGGACCTGAAGGAGAACTGGCGCCCGGTCTTCGGGCTCGCGGTCGGAGCCGTCGCCGTGACGACCGCCGCGGTCGCGGTCGTGGCGCGGCTCGTCGTGCCGGACATGCCGCTGTCCGCCTGCATCGTGCTCGGCGCCGTGGTCGCGCCGCCCGACGCCGTGGCGGCTCTGGCGGTGCTCAAGCACGCGCCGATGCCGCACCGGCTCGCCACGATCCTGCGCGGCGAGAGCCTCCTCAACGACGCGGCCTCGCTGCTGATCTACCGGCTCGGCGTGACGGCCGCGATGGCCGGCACGTTCCACCCGGCGGAGGTGGCGCCGGCGTTCCTCCTGGGCGTCGTCGCGAGCCTCGTGGTCGGCCCCTGCCTCGGCCTGCTGTTCGTGGCCTTGACGCGGCGCGTGACCGATCCGGCGAGCGCGATCGTGCTGCAGTTCGTCGCCGCCTTCGGAATCTGGCTCGCCGCCGAGCGGCTGGAGCTGTCGGGGGTCCTGACCATCGTGACCTTCGCGGTGACGGTCGCCCGCCGGGCACCCGGCATCACCGCGCCCCGCGCCCGGGTGATCTCCTACGCGGTCTGGGACACGGCGGTGTTCGTGCTCAACGTCCTGGCCTTCGTGCTCATCGGCATCCAGATCGACCCGATCCGGGAGCGGCTGAGCGGCGCGGACGCGTGGCAGGCCCTGATCCTCGCGGGCGCGACCTTCGCCACCGTGGTGCTGACTCGCCTCGCCTGGGTGCTGCCGACCACCGGGATCCGCGGCTTCGGCCTCCGGCAGGCCGGAGCCGCGGCGCGGCTGGGCCCGGGGATCGCCCTGTCGTGGGCGGGCATGCGCGGGATCGTCACCGTGGCGGCCGCCCTGGCGCTGCCCGCCGAGTTCCCGCACCGGGACCTCGTGGTGGTCACGGCCTTCGTCACGGTGCTCGGCACGCTGATCGTCCAGGGCCTGACCCTGCGGCCGCTGCTCGCCCACCTGCGGCTTGAGGACGACGACCCGGTGGGCCGCGAGACGGGCTGGGCTCGGGCGGCCGCCTACGAGGCCGCTCTCGAGAGCCTCGCCGACGCCGAGAACGAGCCGGCGACCGACGCCCTGCGCGCCGAGTTCCGCGCGGCGCTCGCGGAGGCGGAGGCGCACGACGAGGGCTTGGCGCCGGAGAGCCTGCCGGCGGATGCCGCGCGGCGGCGCGCCGTCGAGGCCGCTCGCGACGCGGTGCTCGCGCTGCGCCGCCAGGGTCGGATCGGCGACGACGCCTACTACCTGCTGGAGGAGGAATTCGACTGGGCCGAACTCAGCGCGACCCCGCGCGCGGAGACGTGAGGGCGCGCCCCGTCAGACGCCCTTGCGCGCCGCGATCCGGGCCTCGATCGCGTCCCAGACGGCGACCGACAGGTCAGGCCCCCCGAGCCGCTGGATCGCCCGGATGCCGGTGGGGGAGGTGACGTTGATCTCGGTGAGGTGCCCGTCGATCACGTCGATGCCCACCAGGATCAGGCCTCGCCGCGCGAGCTCCGGGCCGATCGTGGCGCAGATCTCGCGCTCGCGGTCGGTGAGCTCGGAGGCGGAGGCGGCGCCGCCGCGGACCATGTTGGAGCGGATGTCGTTCGCGGCCGGGACGCGGTTGACCGCCCCCATCGCGACGCCGTCGACCAGAATGATGCGCTTGTCGCCCTCCGTGACCCGGTCGAGGTAGCGCTGCACGACCCAGGCCTCCCGGAAGGTCGTGGCGAACAGGTCGAACATCGAGCCGAAATTCGGATCCTTCTCGGTGACCTTGAACACGGCCGCGCCGCCGTGCCCGTGCAGCGGCTTCATCGCCACGGTCCCGTGCTCCAGCCGGAAGGCCTCGATTTCCGCCTTGTCGCGGCTGATCAGGGTCGGCGGCATCAACTCGGGGAAGTCGAGGACGAACAGCTTCTCGGGCGCGTTGCGCACCTCGAAAGGGTCGTTGACCACGAGCGTCTCCGGATGGATCCGCTCGAGCATGTGGGTGGCCGTGATGTAGGCCATGTCGAAGGGCGGGTCCTGGCGCATCAGCACCACGTCCGCCTCGGCGAGGTCGAGCCGCTCCGGCGGCGCCAGGGTGAAATGCGCGCCCTCGACGTCCTGCACTTTCAGCCGCTCGACGCGGGCCGTCACGCGCCGGCCCTGCATCGAGAGCCGGTCCGGCGTGTAGTAGACGAGCGCGTGCCCCCGCCGCTGGGCCTCCAGCAGCAGGGCGAAGGTGGTGTCACCCGCGATCCGGATATTCTGGATCGGGTCCATCTGAACCGCGACGGTCAGGCTCATACGAAACGCCTCTCGCCAACGGCGGGCAACTCGACCGGGTCCCGTCTCAATCGTCGGACAGAGACTTGCTGCCCGTGCGCTTGTCGTAGTCGCCGATCGCGGACCGGCACTCGGGGGACAGGCGCTTGCGGTTGCGCATCATGCAGCGATCCGCGTCCTGGCTGTTCGGATCGACGCCCGCGCAGAGGCGGAAATAGTCGTTGGCACAGCCGAGCTGCAGGCCCTGGTCCTCCCGTTGGGCATAGGCGGGGCCGGCGGTCAGCGCGAACAGCGCCAGCGCCGCAGTAGCCAGCCCGCGGCGGCGGGAGGCGCGCAGGGATCGTTCCGGAACCAGTCGCATTCAGCGGTGTCCTCAATCTCGATCGGGCGGAGAACCGACGCGGCAGTCCCGCCATCGCCCGAGTCCGGCATATCGGTCGGGCCGGGCGGTAGGCAAGCGCCGAGGGTCCCGACGGGTTCCGCGCGGGAACGTCGCGGCCACGCTTCGCCGCGGTGTGGCGCGCGGGTCGCACATCGTCGCCGCCCGGCGGGACCGGCCGGACATAAGAAGGCCCCGTCCGGGATCGGACAGGGCCTCAAGTCGAAGGGAGGAAACGCCCGCCATGGGCGGAGACAGCCACGCAATTCACGCGCCAACTTCCGGAGGCGCCTCAATTCGCGGTCCTGCCGCGGAAAGACTCCGTTAACCACGTCGTGCTGGATTGTTTCGGTAGCCCTTGCCGACGCCCTCCGAAGGGCCCGGGCCAGATGCTCGGACCGCCGACAGGAGCCGGAGACCATGACCCTTTTTAAGCCGCAGGAGACCGGCGAAACCCGTTCGTCGACGCTCGCCGCCGAGTCCGCGCGCAGAGCTGCCCCGGCGGCGTCCGCCACCCTGATCCCGTTCCCCGGCGCGGAGGCGCGGCGGACCTGCCGGATCCCGCGCTCCGACGAGCGGCGCGGCGAGATCCTCCTGTTCCTCGGCGTGCGCTACGAGCGCCTGGCGTCCTGAGGACAGACCCGCGCATGTCGTCCCGGCCGCGCGACACCACCGACGGTTCTCCCATGCCTGCCCCGGATCGCCGGCCGCTCGGCCACGCGCGCACCGCGCTGCGCCTCGCCCCCGCCGGCGCCGCGCTGGCCCTGCTCGCGGCCTGCACCCAGAGCGGCGATTTCGGCCGGCCGCGCACGGGCGTCTGGAACGGGCTCATCGATACGACGGGCAGCTTCAGCACCCGGGATCGCGGGCGCCTCCTGCTCGAATCCGGCCTGACCGACGACGAGCAGGCCCTGCGCGACCGCGCGTGGCGGTTCGTCGAGCCTGCCAGCAGCTTCGCGGCCTTCCAGGACACGGTGTTCGGCCTCGCCAGCGCCCACACGCTCCCGCCGACGTGGCGCTACGAGGAGGTCGGCGCCTATTACGAGGCCCTGACGGCGGAGCCGTCCCGCTCCCCGGTCTCCCGCTATCGGAAGCTCAGCGACGACGCGACCGCCGATGCCCGGCTGATCCCGATCTTCGTGGCGCTCGCCGCCCGCGTCATCGACGCGGATGCCGCGCGGCTGCGCAGCCTGCCCTTCGCCAAGACCCTCGACGACGCGGCCGTCCGGGATGCCGTCCAGCGGGTCGCCGAGAACCGCTGCCTGATCGCCTGGGTGCGCTTCGAGGCCGGCCTGCGGCTCGCCCGGTACCGGTTCGCCCTGGAGCACCTGTTCGCCGCGGCACCGGCGTCGGAATCGGTCTCGGCCGAGCGATCCATCATGATGCTGGCCGCGCGCCGCAACCTGCTCGACCCGCTCCTCCCGCCGGACGCGGCCGCCCGGTGCGGCCTCGGGCCGGTTCCGCTGCCGCCCCCGCCGCCGGTCGCGCAGGCGGAGCCGCTGGTGGTCAAATACTGAGCGGCCGAGGCCGCCCCAGGACGACGCTCGCGCTTCGCGGATGCCCCGAAGCCGGACTTCGCCGGCCCGAGCCCTTCAGCCCGGTGTCGCAGTGGACGGTCACGGCGGTCGGTTCGCGGGGGGAGACGCCCGGACGACAGCGGCGCGGCCGCCGGGCCGCATGAATTCGGCCTTCGCGAGGATGCGCGGCCGGAACCGGCATGGACACGGTCGAGGGCGACGAGCGGCGCGTTGCCCAGCAGATCGAGGGCGGACGGCGCGAGCCCGGCGACCGGGGAGGGCGCGGTCGCGGCGGATCCGGTCATCGCGACGGCGCGGCGGGCTCCGCCGGCCGGGAGAGCGCGGGGCCGCGGAGGCTCAACATCGGCCGAGCGACGCGTCGAACCCGTGCGAGGTCCGCCCTCAGCGTCCCGATCCCCTTCCCGACGCATCCTTGCCGGACGCATCCTTGCCCGCCGGCGCGTCGTCCGTCGGCGTGTCGGTGGTGCAGGAGACGGCCTGGACGGCGGCGTTGGCGGCGGGACGCTGGCTCGGGAGACCGGCGATCACCCGCACCACCACGAAGCCGCGCGTGTCGGGCGCGACGATGCGCACGTCGCGGCTCGGATCGTTCTCGTCGTCGTCGGCCAGCGCCTCGTCGTACTGCGCGCGGGTCAGGATCACGAGGTCGAGGGCGCCGCGGACCGCGGCCTGATCGGTCACCGCGTAGAAGGCCCCGCGGCGGGCATGCGCGGCGAGCGAGAGGGACAGCGGCCCGGTGCGGGCCGAGACGCGCATGGGCCCGTCCGCGAGGTTGTAGGCGCACACGCCCACGGCGACCGCCGGATCCGGGATCGGCAGCCACGCCTCGGGCGGGGAGGGGTCGTCGCCGGTCGCGACCGCGTAGATCGATTGCGGGTGGTCCAGGTTCTCGCTGGTGCGGGCCCGCGAGACAGCGTCGGTGTCCGACAGGGCAGGGATCGCCAGGACCGCCGCGATGTGGACGATCCCGGCGAGCACGAGGCCGATCAGCGTGGCGTAGACGAAGCGCAGGCTCACGGGGCGCATCCCAGACGGGTGATGGCCGGCACGGAGCTCCGGTCGAGGGACCCGACGCTGGCGGCGACCGGCGTGTCGTACAGGCGCAGGGCGAGGCGGACCGGCCCGCTCGCCCGCGGGCTCGGCAGCCAGTTGCCCGGCTGGACATCCGGCGCGAGCGTGATGGTGAACCGCCCGTCGGCGGCGCGCAGCACCTCCGTGGAGGTGAAGCTCTCGCGCAGGGGCGCGCGGCCGGGCTCGCGCGGGCCGCGCCCGGCCACCGTGACGGTCCAGGCGCGGGCCGGCGGCGTCGCGCCGCCGATCTGGTACGTGCAGGTGGCGTCGAGCGCCTGCCCGGAATCGTCGACCGCCGCCGTCAGGAGCAGGCCCTCACCGACCGCCAGGGGGATCTCGCCGCGGCGCGCGTTGACGGCGCGCGTGTAGGGATCGGCATTCGCGGCGCCGGCCCGCGGCCACGCGGTCCAGGCGCCGACCTGCACGCCGCCGAACGGGTAGCCGCCGCTCGTGGCCCAGTCGGCGCTGGCGAGTCCCAGCACGGCGCCCAGCGCCAGGGCGTAGGCGGCGAGGCCGGCGATCGAGCTCTTGCGCCAGAGGCGCAGGACGAGGCGAGCGGCGCCGCCGCGCGGGGCGCCGGCGAGCGCGGCGGTCCGGCCGAACGCGTCGGGGATCGTGAGCTTCATGCGCTCACCGGACCTCGGTGAAGCCGCCGACCGGGCGGGCGCCCTCGGCGACCTCGCGCAGCTGACCCGACGGCGCCGCCGCCCGGTCGCCGGGCTTCCGGCCCGTCTTCGGCGCGTCCCCGGCGTTGGCGGGCGCGTCCGCGGCGGATCCGGGGGCGCGCTCGACGGTGCGGAACAGGCCGTTCAGGCCGCTGATCACCTCGAAGGAGCGGCGGGAGAGCTTGCCGTAGGCGCTGGCATTGGGATCGGTCGGCGCGGTCGGGCCGCCGGAGGCCTGCTGCTGGGCGGCGCGCGGGCTCTCCTTCAGGCCGGGCAGACCCTTGATCTCGATGCCCTGGTGGGCCGGCTCCATCACGTCGTGCCAGAGCTGGGCCGGGAGGGAGCCGCCGGTGAGCTTGTTGGTCGAGGTGTGGTCGTCGTTGCCGAACCAGACGGCGCCGACGTAATTGCCGGTGTAGCCGACGAACCACGCGTCCCGGTAGGCGTTCGTCGTGCCGGACTTGCCGGCCACCTTCACGCCCTCGAGCTGCGCCCGCTTGCCGGTGCCCTCCTCGACGACCTTGTTGAGCATGAAGTTCATGTCCGCCACGACCTGGGGCGCGAGCACCCGCTCGGGCGCCTCGTCGGCGTGGCGGTAGATCACCTCGCCGGACGAGTTCTTCACCTCGATGGCCGCGTAGGGCCTGGCGCGGAAGCCGCCGTTGGCGAACACCGCGTAGCCCGCCGCCTGGTCGATGACCGTCACCTCGTCCGAGCCGATCGGCATCGAGACCGTGTCGATCAGGTTCGAGGTGATGCCCATCTTGTGGGCGAGCTCGATGATCTTCGCGCGGCCCGCCTTCGCGGCCTTCGCCTCGTGGGTGATGCCCATCGCCTTGCCGAGGGCGATGGAGATCTTGATCGGGATCGTGTTGATCGACTTGGCCACCGCGAGCCACATCGGCACCCGGCCGGCATAGGAGCGGCCGTAGTTCTGCGGGCACCAGTTGCCGATGCAGACGGGGCTGTCGACCACGGTCGTGTCGGGCTTGAACAGGCCCGAGTTCAGGGCGGCCGAGTAGACGTAGGGCTTGAACGAGGAGCCGGGCTGGCGCAGCGCGTCGGTGGCGCGGTTGAACTGGCTCTCGCCGTAATCGGCACCGCCCACCATGGCGCGCAGCGCCCCGTCGGGATCGAGGATCACCATGGCGGCCTCGTCCACGTCGTAGGCGTCGCCGGACTTGCGCAGGATGTCGGCCACCACCTCGTCGGCGCGCTTCTGGATCGCGAGGTCGAGCGGCGTCTTCACGGTCAGCACGCGGTCGTTGCGCAGCTTGCCGGCATCGGCCATCGCCTTGATCTCGCCGAAGGCCCAGTCGAGGTAGTAGTCGGCGGTGATGTCGCGGGTGCGGGTCACCGGCGTCGCCGGGTTGCGCAGCGCCGTCTGGATCTGGCCCTCGGTGACGAAGCCCGCCTCCACCATGTTGTGCAGCACGTCCGCCGCCCGGGCGCGGGCCGCCGGCAGGTTGACGTGCGGGGCGTACTTGGTCGGCGCCTTGAACAGGCCCGCCAGCATGGCGGCCTCCGCGAGGCTGATGTCCTTGAGCGGTTTGCCGAAATAGTAATCCGCGGCCGCCACCGCGCCGAAGGTTCCACCGCCCATATACGCGCGGTCGAGGTAGAGCTTCAGGATCTCGTTCTTGGTGAGATGGCTCTCGAGCCACAGGGCCAGGAAGGCCTCGTTGATCTTCCGCTCCAGGGAGCGCTCGTTCGTCAGGAACAGGTTCTTGGCGAGCTGCTGGGTGATCGAGGACCCGCCCTGCGTGCCGCTGCCGCCGCGGGAATTGTTCACCAGCGCCCGCAGCGTGCCGATCGGGTCGATGCCCCAGTGCTCGTAGAAGCGCCGGTCCTCCGTGGAGACCAGCGCCTTGATCATGATGTCGGGAAACTCGTCGAGCTTCAGCGAGTCGTCGTGCTTGATGCCCCGGCGCCCGACCTCGGTGCCGTAACGGTCCAGGAAGGTGACGGCGAGGTCCTGCTGCTTCAGCCAGTTCTCGCTGGTGAGCTGGAAGGCGGGCTGCGCCAGGGCGAGCATCAGGATGGCGCCGCCGGTCCCGATGGTGACGCCCTCGCTCGTCAGGTCGAGGGCGGCGCGCTTCCAGCCGCGCACCGCGAAGCGGCTCATGACGCGCTGGAAGCGCTCGTAGGCCTGACCGGTCGACTGGCCGCCGTCGTACAGGCTCGCGTTGACCCAGGCGTCGAAGGCGAGGGCGGCGCGTTCGAGGCGGACCTTGATCTCGGTGAACGTCGGCAGGCGCACGATGTCGAACCCGGCTTGTCGAGCGCCTCTGCGGCGGATCCTGGCGGCGGATGGTCGGGCGCCCGCGCCGCGGAGACGAACCCTGCGCCGGCGCCGCCGCACGGCATCCGACGTCCATAGCAGGATCCGGAACCGGCGGCGAGGCTCTGCGCAGTCTCGCGATTCGCCGCGGACGAGCCCGGGCGTAACGCGCGGCGGCGCGATCCGGTCGCATGGGACCCGTCGGCGGCCGCGCTTGCAGCGGTGCCGCGCCTCGGGCAGAGAGGCGCCTTCCCAGTCGAGAGACTTTTCCGATGCCCAAGCCCGAGGCGCCGCGCCGCGGGGCGGTCGAGCCGTTCTGGCGGACCAAGACGCTCGAAGCCATGACCCCGTCCGAGTGGGAGAGCCTGTGCGACGGCTGCGGCCGGTGCTGCCTGATGAAGCTCGAGGACGAGGATACCGGCGCGGTCCACCACACCGATATCGGCTGCACGCTGCTCGACGGCCTGACCTGCCGGTGCCGCGACTACGCAAGGCGGCAGAAGCGCGTGCCCGACTGCGTGCGCCTGACGCCCGAGGCGGTGCGGTCGATCGCGTGGCTGCCGCCGACCTGCGCGTACCGGCTCGTGCGCGACGGGCAGCCGCTCTACCCGTGGCACCCCCTGGTCTCCGGCCGGGCCGCGAGCGTGCACGAGGCGGGCATCTCGGTCCGCGGCCGGCTCAGCGGCAACGAGGAGGAATTCTCGGAGGACGAGCTGCCGGACCGGATCGTGGACTGGCCTGGCCTCGATCCGAGCGCCGCCTGAGGCGTCCGCGCCCGCGCCCGACGCCCGCGGCCCCGCTCACGCCGGAGCGGCCGCGCCGCCTCGACCGGTACGCCCTAGCCGACCCCGAAGTCCCGGCCGAGCAGCCGGCCGCCGGCCAATCCGTTCGCCGCGATGACGATGGCGACCGCCGCCGCGTGGAACAGCAGGTCCGTGGCGGTCGCGTCGTGCGGGTGAACCGGCATCAGCAGCGCCGCCGCCGCGGCGGCCACCGCCAGCCCCCCGAGGGCCGCCGTGAGGTTCGGTCGCAGGGGACAGGCGCGCCGCAGCATCACGACGATCAGCACGGACAGCGGCACCGAGACGCAGATCAGGAAGCTGAAGCAGCCCGTGATCGCGTGCTCGCCGGGCATGTCGGCCCCGGGCGCGATCCAGTCGCGCAGGCAGCCCAGCCCGCTCGCGCCGACCCAGAGGGCGAGGGGCGGAAGCGGCAGCAGCGCCCAGCGGCCGGACCGTCCCGGCACGCTCGTGACGAAGGCCGCGAAGGCCGCGGTGATCGCCGTCAGCACGGCGCCGACCGCCGCGAGGGCCAGATCCGGTACATGCATGCGCAGCATGAAGCCGCCGGTCCCGATCCAGGCCGCGAGGACGACGCCGATCACCAGCGTCGCGCCGAGCCAGAGGGCCGCCCGGGCCTCCGGCGCCGGCAGCGGCCGCACGGGTTCGAGCCCGCCCGCGAGTTCCTCGACGAGCCGCTCGTGACGGGACAGGTCGCCGCCGGCCCAGTTGCTCCCCTCTCCGGGCATCACTCCCGCTCCTGCGTCAGGCTGGCCCGGAGCGCCTTCAGCGCCCGGTGCAGGTTCACCTTGAGGGCCCCCTTGCTGCGGCCGGTGAGGGCCGCGGTCTCGTCGAGCGACAGTTCGCGCAGGCCCAGGTGCTCCACCGCCTGCCGCTGGCCGTCGGGCAGGGCCGCCACCGCCCTGGCCAGCGCGGCGGCCCGGTCCCGCGCCTCCAGCCCCTGGCCGGGGGCCGGCCCCGGATCGACCTCCGCCTCGTAGGCCAGCGGGTCGTTGACCTCCCGCGGGCGCCGCCCGGCGCGGCGCAGCCGGTCGATGGCGCGCCGCTGGGTGATGGCGCGCAGCCAGGGCAGGAACGGCCGGGCGGGATCGTAGCTCGCCCGGGCGCGGTGGACGGTCATCAGCGCGTCCTGCACGACGTCGTCCACCGCCTCGCCGCGCACGCCCTGCGCCCGCGCGATCGCCGAGACCACGGGCAGACAGGCCTTCAGCAGCGCGCGATAGGCGGCCGCGTCGCCGCCCTGGGCCGCCGTCATCAGGGTCGCCAGTTCCTGTTCGAGCGCCATCCGGGCTCCGCCGTCGTTCCGTCCCCCGGCACGCGGCGTATCTACCCCACGGTCCGATCCCGACGCCAGCGCCCAGCCGCGCGCGGGCATCCCGCCCGGAACGGCGAGCATCATCGCACGGCCTCCAGGACGGCCCCGGCGGGGGAAGCAGCGGGGGAAGCGGCGGAGGAAGCGGCGAGGCGCGCGGCGCCGAGGATGCGCCCGTCATCGGACTGGAGCAGCAGGGCGGCCGCCTCGCCCTCGGGACGCGCCGACGCGAAGGTCGCGGCGGAGCCGGACCAGCGCCCGAGATCGCGCACCGACCGGACGATGTTGGCCTGCTCGATGGTGCGACCGGCGTTCTCGCCGCGCAGCACGCGGGTGGTGTGGCTCGGATCGTACCCGATCAGCAGGACGCGGCCCGCGGAGCCGCCGCCCTCCGCCCCGGCCCCGACCTGCGCGACGACCTGCTCGCCGTCGCGGGCCAGCGTCACGGGAATGCCGGGCCCGGCCTGCCGGGCGCGCGCGATCGCGGCGCGCAGGGCCGCCTCGTCGGAGCCGACCAGCCCGACCTGCCCGTCGACCACCGCCTGCGGCGTGTAGGTGGAGCCGCCGAGGCGGTCCACGTAGGCCTCCTGGCGCGCGGTGGCTGCCGGCAGGGCGTAGCGATCGCGCCAGTCGAGATGGTTCCAGTAGGTGACGTGGAACGCGAGCGGCAGGACGTCGCCCCGCGCCCCCGCCGGCTCGCGGGCGAGGCGGCCGATCAGCGCCTCCGCGGGCGGGCACGAGGAGCAGCTCTGCGAGGTGAACAGCTCGACGACGACGGGGCGCTCCGCCGCGTCGGCCCGATAGAGGCCGCCGCACAGGAGGGCGGCGGCGATCAAGAGGGTAGGGCGCATGGCCGGAACTCCCGCACGCCGGCGCTTCGTACCCGGCGTACCGGCTCCTTCGGCGGCGGCGCGGCGGCGGTTACACCGGCGGCGCGAGCTCGAAGGCGTCGACGTCGCGCAGCAGGGCGACGAAGGCCCGGGCGCCGTGGTCGAGCGCCGCCCGGCCGGCCTCGGCGGTGCCGAGTCGCGCGTCGCCCATCGCACCCGAAGCCTGGAGGTCGCCGGCCTTCCAGGCGAAGGCCGCGGGGCGGCCGGCGCGCAGGTGGGTGAAATCGCGGATCATCGACAGCGTGCGGGGCGGGAAATCCGCGACCCGGTCGGTCCGGACGAGATCCGGCCGCAGGGCGAGCATCAGCGCCGTCTCGATGCCGCCGGCATGGATGCCGTGGGCGATCTCGTCCGCCGGGAACAGGCCGTCGGGATAGCCGAGCCGCGCCCAGGAGGTCGTGACCGCCACCATGCCGAACCGGGCGCGCAGCTCGCCCGCCACGAGATCGATGAGCGCGCTGTTGCCGCCGTGGCTCGTGACGATCACCAGCTTGCGGCAGCCGGCGCGGTGGACGGCCGCGCCGATCCCCGTCCAGGCGGCGAGGGCGGTGCCGGTCTCCAGAGAGAGGGTGCCGGGAAACGCGTCGTGCTCGTCGGACTTGCCCACGGGCTGGACCGGCAGCAGCAGCACGTCGAGATCCGCCGGCACGCCGTCGCGCACCCGGGCGAGGTAGCCCTCGGCGATGAGGGTGTCGGTCGCGAGGGGCAGGTGGGGACCGTGCTGCTCGGTGGCAGCCACCGGCAGGACGGCGATCGCGCGGCCCATGTCGCGTCGGGCCAAGTCATCGGTGGTCAGCTCGGACCAGAACTGCGCCGTCATCCTGCCGCGGCCTCCTCCCGACCCGCGTCGGGGCGGGTCCGGGAGGCGATCTAGCCGGCAGGCGGCCGCCGAGTCGACCGCCGCGCCGGCGGCCGACCTCCGGACGACGGGCCCCGTGCCGGCCCGGATCGCGTCAGGCGAACAGCGCGTCGATGTCGTCCTGGGAAGGCATGGCCTCCACGGCCTGCGGGCCGTTCAGCATGAGGTCCTCGGCCCGGGTCCGCCGGGCGCGCTCGGCGGGATCCATGGAGGCCGCGTCGCGGGCCTTCACGGCGCCGACGAAGCGGGCGAGGCGCTGCTCGAACAGGCGGAGCGATTCGACCACCTTGGCGATCCGCTGGCCGGTGATGTCCTGGAACGCGCAGGCCTCGAAGATCGTGTTGATGCGCTCCTCGACCGCGTCGCGGTAGCCCGGCCCGTCGGGCAGGCCGAGCATCGCCTCGGCGGCCTCCATGATCGTGTTGGTGGCGCCGGCCGTCGCCTGCACGACGCTGCCGAGCTCCTCGTGCGCCATGGGGATCCGGTCGCGACTCATCTCGTTCGCGCGCAAGGCCCCGATCTCCTCGCGGAGATGGGCGATGTAATCGGCGATCTCGATCAGCTCGGCGATGACCGTCTGCGGCTCCCGAAGCCGCAGATCGGTCTGCCGCGCGGCGGCTGTCGACATGCTCTCCTCCTCGGATCTGTGGCCGTCCTGGCCGGCCACGCCACGTCTCGGCGCCCAGCGGCGCCGGAGCGATCCGCCCGGACGGTGCGGGGGACGAAGACGGGGAGCGATCAGCTCCCGCAGACCGCCTCGATCTTCGACTTCAGCGTGGCCGCGTTGAAGGGCTTGACGATGTAGTTGTTCACGCCGGCCTTCTTGGCCGCGATCACGTTCTCGGTCTTCGATTCGGCCGTCACCATGATGAACGGCGTCGTGCGAAGATTTTCGTCGGCCCGCACGTGACGGAGCAGCTCGTAGCCGGTCATCGGCTCCATGTTCCAGTCGGAGATGACCAGCCCGTACTTGCGACCCTTCAGCCGCGCGAGGGCCTCGGTCCCGTCGGAAGCGTCGTCGACCTCTTCGAAGCCGAGCTGCTTCAGTAGATTGCGAATAATGCGGACCATCGTCTGGTAATCGTCGACAACGAGGATCGGCATGCTCAGGTCGAGAGCCATCGAACAACTGCTCCGTATTGCCCGGCGGGAAGCCGCGGCGGCTCCCGGATAGATTAACGCTTCGCTAACGCTGCAATTTAGCTGCGCTGCACAGCATTTCAAATAGGGCATGCGCATTGCGAAGCCGTTAATCGGCGTGGCCGGCGCGTGGCCGGCAGGCGACCGGGGTTCGGTCGCTTGACCCTCCGGGCGCCTTTGGGCAGGGTCCGGCCGCGTCGGGCCCCTCGCGGACATGTCAGGCGACCCCATCCGACCCTTCCGAGCACTCGACCCCGAACCGATGGCCCCAGGCGACGACACGGCCGCGCGACCCTTCACGATCTGCCGCGCCGACGCCCCCGTCACACCCGCCCTGGCCGGGGCCGTGGCGGCGATCGGCAACTTCGACGGCGTCCATCTCGGGCACCGGACGCTCGTCGACAGCGTGCGCGCCGCCGCCCGCGCGGCCGGCCGCCCGTCGGCGATCCTGACCTTCGAGCCGCACCCGCGGGCGTACTTCATGCCCGACGCGCCGATGTTCCGGCTGACCGGCCCCGCCGCGAAGGAGATCGTGTTCGCGCATCTCGGCCTCGACGGGCTGATCGTGCGCCGCTTCGACGGGGCCCTGGCCGAGACCGGCGCCCGCGCCTTCGTGCTCGACTTCCTGAAGGGATCCCTGGGCCTGTCCGGCGTGGTCGTCGGGCACGATTTTCATTTCGGCCGCGGCCGCGAGGGCACGCCCGCGATCCTGGCCGACCTGTGCCGGGAGGCGGGGATGAGCTGCCGCATCGTGGCGCCGGTCGCCCTCGGCGGCGAGACCGCGCCGGTCTCCTCGAGCGCGATCCGCGCGGCCCTCGCGGCCGGCGACGTCGCCCGCGCGAACGCCCTTCTCGGCTATCGCTGGTTCGTCCTCGGCGCGGTCCGCCACGGCGACAAGCGCGGCCGCCAGCTGGGCTTCCCCACCGCCAACGTGATGCTGCCCGATTGCGGGCTCGCGCACGGCATCTACGCGGTGCGGGTCCGCCTGGCCTCGGGCGCGTTCCGCGACGGCGTGGCGAGCTACGGGCGTCGCCCAACCTTCGACGACGGGGCGCCGCTGCTGGAGACCTACCTGTTCGACTTTTCCGGCGATCTCTACGGGCAGGACGTCGCCGTGGAGTTCGTCGGCTATATCCGCGGCGAGGAGCGCTTCGCCAGCGCCGAGGCGCTCGTCGAGCGTATGCACGTCGATGCGGCCGCGGCCCGGGCCATGCTCGCGCGGGACGAGACCCCGTCGATGCTGACCTGAGCCTTGCGGGCATCGCGGGGCGCGCGGATCGTGTAGAAGGTACCATCGAGCAGGAGGCGGACGTGCTGGGTCGTTACGAGCGCGCGAACAACGGCGAGGCGGTCGTCGAGTACGGCGACGGCACCATGCGGGTGGTGAAGCCCGGCAGCTTCGTGCGCTGCGCGGTGACCGGCGAGCCGATCCCGCTCGACGCCCTGCGCTACTGGAGCGCCGCCCGCCAGGAGGCGTACGTCTCCCCCGAGGCGATCCTCAAGCGGCTGAAGGAAACCGGCCGCCCCTGACGCTCACGGCGCACCGAGCGCGCCGCGGATCTGCCGGCGCAGCGCCTCCGCGTCGTCGAACGCGAGGCGGACGCGCAGCACCCGCACGCCCGCCGCGAAGGCCCGAGGCAGGCGCACCGCGTCCTTCTCGGTGGTGACGAGCTCGGCGTCGAGGCGCCGGGCCGCCTCGGCAAGGGCCGCCAGCTCGCGCGCCCGGTAGGGATGATGGTCGGGGTAGGGGCGCGTCCCGACGATCACCGCCCCCGCCTCGGCCAGGGTCGCGTAGAATTTCTCCGGGCGGCCGATCCCCGCGAAGGCGAGGCAGCGGCGGCCGGCCAGATCGTCCGCCTCACGGACGAGGCGCGCCCCGTGGACCGGGAGGCCGCGCCGCTCGGCCGCCCGGGCGACCGCGTCGCCTCCGGCCCCGTTCCCGATCACGATCAGGCCGCCGACATGCGGCCATTGCCGGGCGAGCGGCGCGCGCAGCGGCCCCGCGGGGAACGGCAGGCCGTTGCCGAGGCCGGCGGGGCCGTCGACCACCGCGAGGCTGAGGTCCTTCGCGAGGCTCGGGTTCTGGAGGCCGTCATCCATCACGATGACGTCGGCGCCGAGGCTCCGGCACAGGGCGGCCCCGGCCGGGCGGTCGCGGGCGACGACCGCGGGGGCGCGGCGGGCGAGGAGCAGCGGCTCGTCGCCGACCTCGGCGGCGGCGTGGTGCGCGGGATCGACCCGCACCGGACCCGCGAGCCGGCCGCCGTATCCGCGCGACAGGAAGGCCGGCGCGGCGCCGAGCTCGGCGACGAGGGCCGCCACCGCCAGGGCGGCCGGCGTCTTGCCGGCACCGCCGAGGGTGAAGTTGCCCAGGCACAGGACCGGGCAGCCGGCCCGCGCGCCGGGTCGGTCCATCCGTCGCGCCGCCAGCGCCCCGTAGACCGCGCCGAGCGGCCCCAGCCCGCGCGCGGCCGGATGGTCCGGCCCCGCGGCCCAGAAGGCCGGCGGTCGCATCAGGCCCGCGCGAGCGGGCGCGCGGGGCTGCCGCGGTCGAGGCGCTGGAGCTTCATCTGCGCCACGAACGGGTCGAGGACCGCGAGCGTGCGCGCCACCGCCCCCTCGAACGGCTCCAGGGCGCGCTGCCCGGCGCGGGCCATGTCGGCGAGGCGCTGCCGGTCACCGAGAAGTTCGGCGGCGACCGCCGCCAGCTCGACGCCGTCGCGCACCGGCACGGCGCCGCCGGCGCGGTCGAGGGCCTGGTAGATCACGCCGAAATTCTCGGTGTGCGGCCCGTGCAGCACCGCTGATTCGAGACGCAGCGGCTCGATCGGGTTCTGGCCGCCCCGCGGGACCAGGGAGCCGCCGAGGAACACCAGGGGGCTGAGGCGATAGAACAGGCCCAGCTCGCCGATCGTGTCGGCGACGTAGACCTCGATCGAGGGATGGGGCCGCCCGCCGGTGGACCGCAGCGCGCTGCGCAGGCCGACGGCGTTCGCGCAGGCGACGGCCTCGCCGCCCCGCGCCGGGTGGCGCGGGGCGATGATGGTCAGGAGCTGGGGAAACTGCGCCTTCAGCATCGCGTGCGCGTAGGCGACCATGGCCTCCTCGCCGGGATGCGTGCTCGCCGCGACCCAGACCGGCCGGCCGGCCACCATGGATCCCAGATAGGCGAGCTGCTGCGCGTCGGCCGGCGGCACCGACGCGTCGAACTTGAGGTTGCCGGCGATGCTCACGCGCGGCGCGCCGAGCTTGGCGAAGCGCTCGCCGTCCTCCTGGGTCTGCGTGAGGCAGATCGCGATCCGCGCCAGGAGCGCCTTCGCGGTGCGCGGGCAGCGCTCCCAGCCCCGGAACGAGCGCTCCGACATGCGCCCGTTGACCAGGATCAGCGGGATCTCGCGCTCGTCGAGCGCCAGGATCGTGTTCGGCCAGATCTCCGACTCGGCGATCACCGCGAGGTCCGGCTGCCAGTGATCGAGGAACCGTCCGACCCAGCGCGGCGCGTCCAGGGGCATGTACTGGTGCACCGCGCCCGGGGGCAGCCGGCCGCCGACCAGCTCGGCGGCCGCGCGCGTGCCGGTGGTGACGAGGACCGAGAAGCCGCGGGCGATCATGCCCTCGACGAGCCCGATCAGCGACAGGGCCTCGCCCACGCTGGCGCCGTGCATCCAGGCGAGCGGCCCGACCGGCCGGGCCCGCCCCGGCAGGCCCCGCCGCTCCGGCAGCCGGCGCGGATCCTCCTTGCCGCGCTGCGCGCGCCACGCGAGCAGACCGGTCAGCGCCGGCTCGCCGATGCGCAGGCCGGTCCGGTAGGCCTGCAGCGGCAGGGTCACGGAGGGGCGCCTCACGCGAGGTCTCCCACCGGCGCGCGCCGCGTCTCGGGGAGCGGGTCGCGGTAGAGCGCCGCCCGGTCGGCGCGCCCGACGAGCGCGTAGGCGCGGGCGTGGACCCGGTTCATCTCGGCCTCGACGAAGCGGCGGAGCGCCTCGAACGCCTCGCCCTCGCTGTCCCGCGGGACGTAGATCGGGTCGCCCAGCACGATCGCGCCGCGGCCGAAGGGCAGCCCGAGGCAGGCCCGGTCCCACGAGTTGAAGCGCAGGTGCCGGCTCGTCACCACGGCCGCCGGGACGATCGGCCGGCCGGAGAAGCGCGCGAGGGTGAGGATCCCGGCGTCGCACCGGCGCGAGACCTTCGGCACGTCGGCGCTGAACGCCACGGATTCGCCGGCCTTCAGGGCCCGCAGCATCGCCCGCAGGCCCTCCGCGCCGCCCTTGGCGCGCTGATCGGTGGCGCGCCCGCGGCCGCGGGCGCCCGAGGCGCGCATGACGCGGACGCCGAATCGCTCCAGCGCGATGGTGTTGATATTCCCGTCCTGGTTCCGCGAGATGATCGTCGCGACGCGGTCGCCCGGCCGGCGCAGGAGCGGCATCATGATGTGCTGGCCGTGCCACATGCCGAGGATCAGCGGCGTGCGCGCGTCGATCCACCCGTCCGCCGCGCCCGCGGGCGCCTCGCCCGCTTGGATCTCGAAGCGGTTGGTGAGGCGCACGAGCCGCAGATAGGCCGCCGCGAGGCGGCCGAGGAGGCGCTGCACGGGCGGGTTACGGAGGAGACGCTTACCGAGGCTCATGTCACGCTTGGGTCGGGCCGGCGCGCCGCCGCCCGATCGGGTCCGGATCGAATTCGACCGCGCATGGTCTAGCCCCCGCTCCGGAGACGAGACAATCGGCCTCGTCCACAACCACACGGATAGGCCGCCGAGATCGGCGGGCATCCCGGCGCCGCGGATGCTCCCGCGGCGCGGCGAAAACACGGCAGCGCTCCTTGTTTAGATCAATTCCAGAGTATAGATTGGAATGGATCAAAAGAAGGAGCTTCCCATGGCTGCCGCTCTCAACAGCGCTGCCGAACTGCACGCCGAAGCGCGCCGCGCCTTCGTGCTGCGCTACGTGCAGCCCGGCCTCGCCGGCCTGATCGACGGCTCGGTCTCGACCCTCGCGCCGATCTTCGCGGCGGCGTTCGCCACGGGTCACAACGGCGCGACCTTCCTGGTGGGGCTCGCGGCCTCGGTCGGCGCCGGCATCAGCATGGGGTTCACCGAGGCCCTGTCGGACGACGGCGCCGTCACGGGCCGCGGCGACCCGTGGCTGCGCGGCCTGGTCTGCGGGGCGATGACGACCCTCGGCGGCCTCGGCCACACGCTGCCCTACGCGATTCCCGACACGCTCCCGGCCGGCTGGCCGAACCCGTTCGTCCTGGCGACGAGCCTCGCGATCCTGGTGGTGATCGTGGAACTCGCCGTCATCGCGGCGATCCGCACGCGCTTCATGGCGACGCCGTTCTGGCGCGCGGCCCTGCAGGTCATGCTCGGCGGCGCGCTGGTGCTGGTCGTCGGGATGCTGATCGGAAGCGCTTGACGGGACGCGCCGCGCCCGCGATGCGGGGCGCCTTTCCCCGTGTCGAGGGTGACCACCGGCGTTGACCTTCCGCCTCGCCCATCTCAGCGACCCGCATGTCGGCCCCCTCGGCCGGGTGCGCCTCCGCCAGCTCATCGGCAAGCGCGCCACCGGCTACGCCAACTGGCGGCGCGGGCGCTCGCGCAGCCACGACATGACCGTGCTGGAGGCGCTGGTCACCGACCTGAAGGCGCAGGGCGCCGGGCACGTGGCCTGTACGGGCGACCTGTGCAACATCGGCCTGCCCAGCGAGTGGGAGACCGCCCGCACCTTCCTGGAGGCTCTGGGCTCCCCCGAAGCGGTGAGCTTCGTGCCGGGCAACCACGACGCCTATGTCCGCGGCTCCCTGGAGGGCCTGCTCGCCGCCTGCGGCCGCTACACGGGGGACGATTCGGGCTCGTGGGGCCACTTCCCGTACCTGCGGCGGCGCGGGCCCCTGGCCCTGGTCGGCCTGTCCAGCGCGATCCCGACGAAGCCCTTCGTGGCGACCGGCCGCCTCGGCGCGTCGCAGCTCGCCGCGGCCGAGACCCTGCTCCGCGCCCTGGCCACCGAGCCCGGTCGGCCGTTCCGGGTGGTGATGATCCACCATCCGCCGCAGCCCGGCGGAGCCTCGCCGGGGCGCGAGCTCAAGGACGCGGCGGCGTTCACCGCGATGGTCGGGCGGGCCGGCGCGGACCTGATCCTGCACGGTCACAATCACGTCACCAGCACCGCCCGGATCGCGGGGCCGGACGGGCGGACCGTTCCGGTCATCGGCGCCCCCTCCGCCTCGGCGCGCCCGGACGGGCACGGGGCGATCGCGTCGCGCCGGGCCTCCTACCTGCTGTTCGAGATCGGCCGGGCGGAACAGGGCTACGCGGTCACGGCCCGCCGGCGGGGCCTCGACGCGTCGGGCACCGTGACCGACCTCGGCACGCTGGACCTCGACGCGCCGGATCGCGCCTGAGGGCGCGACCCGGCGCGGCCGCGATCACGGCCGTGCCGGGTCAATGTTCAGCACGGATGCGGTTCAGATGCCGGCGACCGCGAGGTCGGCGCGCTGCTGTCGGCTGAGACTTGCTTCGTAGCGCTCGGCCTGGAGGCGGGTGAGACCGCAAATCAACGCGAGTGTCCCGCGATACACGGTATAGGTGCCGTCGTGAGTCGGCCTGACGCGAATCACCTCTGCCATGGGAGCCTGCCTTATGCTGGAGGTTGCCTGCTTTCGTCTGAGGAAATCGTCCCTTCTCGCTGGATTGGCCGGTCGAACGCGCGAACGAGGGCGAGGTTATCAGTCGTTCCGAGGGTGGCAAGGGTCGTATACGCCGAAATGCTTAGGCCCTTCCGCTGCAATGCGGCAAAGCCTTGGCCGGGCTCGCGATCCGCGGATGCGCAAAAAAGCGGCCGGCGTCTTGCATTTTGAATATGCTGCGCGCGCCGGCCGAGAGCCGCTCGGGCGGTGCGAATCGTAGGATGGATCCCGCCCGTCCGGGCGCGCGAAAGGAACACCCATGCAGCTCTGGCGTCTCACGGCGACCGACCTCGCGGCCCTGATCCGCTCCGGCCAGGTCTCGGCCCGGGAGGCCGCGCGGGACGCCCTCGACCGGCTCGAGGCCGTCAACGGGCGCATCAACGCCGTGGTCGAGCATCGCCCCGAGGACGTGCTGGCGCAGGCGGAGGCGGTGGACGCCGCCCGCGCGCGCGGCGAGGCCCCCGGGCCGCTGGCGGGGGTACCGGTCACCATCAAGGTCAACGCCGACCAGCGCGGCTTCGCGACGACGAACGGCCTGCGCCTCCAGCGCGACCTCGTGGCGACGGACGACAACCCCGTCGTCGCCAACCTGCGCCGGGCCGGCGCCGTGCTGCTCGGGCGGACCAACACGCCGGCCTTCTCGCTCCGCTGGTTCACCACCAACCAGCTCCACGGGGTTACCAAGAACCCCCGCGACCCGGCGCTGACGCCCGGCGGCTCCTCCGGCGGCGCCGGCGCCGCGGTGGCGGCCGGGATCGGGGCGATCGCGCACGGCACCGACATCGCCGGCTCGGTGCGCTACCCGGCCTACGCCTGCGGGGTGCACGGGCTGCGCCCGAGCCTGGGCCGGATCCCGGCCTGGAACGCGTCCTCGCCCGAGCGCGGCATCGGCCCCCAGCTGATGGCGGTCTCCGGTCCGCTCGCCCGCAGCATCGCCGATGTGCGCCTCGGCCTCGAGGTCATGGCGGCGCCCGACCCGCGCGACCCGTGGTGGGTGCCGGCACCGCTGGACGGGCCGCCGGTCGCGCGCAAGGTCGCCCTCTGCGTGCGGCCCGGAGGACTCGCCACCGCACCGGAAGTGGAGACCGCCCTGCGCGAGGCCGCGCGGCGCCTCGTCGAGGCCGGGTGGGCGGTCACCGAGATCGCCGACACCCCGCCGATCCGGGAGGCCAGCGAACTCCAGCTCCAGCTCTGGCTCGGCGACGGCTACGCGGCGGTCCGGGCCGCGGCCGAGCGGGAAGGGGATCCGGCGGCGATCGGTCTCCTGGAGAGCTTCCGGCCGCGGGCCGAGGCGATGGCGCCCGACGCCATCGCGCGGGCGCTGACGCGGCGCGCGACGCTGGCGCGGGAATGGGCGCTGTTCCTCGCCGAGAACCCCGTGCTGCTGGTCCCGGTGTCGGGCGAGCTGCCCTTCCCGGACGGGCTCGACCGCACCGACGATGCCGGGATCGCCCGGGCCTTCGAGGCGAACCTGCTGCAGGTCGGGCTGGCGCCGATCGGCGTCCCGGCGCTCACGGTGACGACCGGCCTCGTCGGGCGCACGCCCGTCGGCGTCCAGCTGGTCGCGGCCCGCTACCGCGAAGACCTCTGCCTCGCGGCCGGCGCGGCGATCGAGGCCGGCGGCGTGCCGGAGATGCCGGTCGACCCGGCCTGACGCCGAACCGCCTCCGCCGGAACCGAACCGTGGCGGCCCCGCTTTTACAACCATTGGTTGCATAGAGCGCGGCATGGAGCGCGGCATGTCGATGATCGCCACCGGCGGGTGCCTCGGAAGCACCCTGACCTGTCTGCTGGCCTTGCCGTCGGGGCCGCTCCTCGCCCTGGCGGGCTTCTTCGGCGGCGGCACGGCCGGGGGGCTCCTGGGCGCGCTGGCGGTCGCGGCCCTCGGCCGGGGTCGCGCCTGACCGCGGCACGGCCGGGCTCACGCCCGGCCGGCGGCGCCGAGGCTGGCGAGCAGGGCCGCGAACAGCCGCGCCCGCCGCGGCAGGCTCTCGATCAGCACGTGCTCCTCCAGGGTGTGGTAGCCCTGGCCCAGAGGCCCGAGCCCGTCGAGGGTCGGGATGCCGTTGGCGCCGGTGAAGTTGCCGTCCGAGCCGCCGCCGGCGCTGCGATGCGGCAGGGGCTGCCCGAGCGCCTCGCTCAGCGCGCGCGCCCGCTCGTAGAGCGCCATGCAGCCGGCATCCGGCTCCCAGACCGGCCGGGTCACGCCCCGGGTCACGGTGAAGCGGACGCCGTCCTCCTCGCCCGACAAGGCCAGCATCCGCGCGACGCCGCGGTCGAGGTCGGCCTGCCGCTTCGCCATGCTGAGCGCCTGCCCGCGGCAGACGGTCGGGACGCAGTTCACCCACTGCCCGCCCGAGACGACCCCGGTCGAGACGGTGCAGTCGGCATCCGACAGCGCGTCGATGGCGAGGATCTTCCGCGCCATCGCGCGGATCGCCGAGCGCCCCTCGTGGGGCGAGGCGCCGGCGTGGCTCGGGCGGCCCAGGGCCTCGAGCTCGAAGCGGGCGATGGCGTAGCGCCCGGTGACGACCCCGTTCTCGGGCTGGCCGGGTTCGGGCACCAGCACGAAGGCGTGGCGGGCGGCCTCCGCCTCGATCAGGTCGCGGGTGGAGGGGCTGCCGACCTCCTCGTCGCCGGTGAACAGGACGGTCACCGGCAGCGGCGTCTCGATCCCGGCCGCCGCCAGGGCGCGGATCGCCGCCAGCGCGACGACGTTGCCGCCCTTCATGTCGAGGATGCCGGGACCGTAGGCGCGGTCGCCCTCGATCCGCCAGGGCAGGCTGCCGAGGGTGCCGACCGGATGCACCGTGTCGAGGTGGCCGAGCACCAGGATGCCGGGCGCGTCGCGGTCCCGGTGCGGGAACCGGGCGCGGACGCAGTCGCTCAGGCCCATGCGGCCCGGGATCGTCTCGACGGTGGCCCCGAGGAGCGCGAGATCGCGGGCGGCCACGCCCATCATGCGGTTGACCGCCGCCGCGTCGTGGGTCGGGCTCTCGCACAGGACCCAGGGCTCCAGGGTCGCGAGGATGTCGCGCGCGTCGAAGCGCAGGTCCGGGATCATCTCCGGGATCATCGGGCTTTCTCCTCGGCGAACGGATCGGCGACCCGCGGCCAGTAGAGGCCGGACCGCTTGGTGTAGGGGATCGCGCCGTAATCCGGCGGGACGGCGCCGGGCGCCGCGACGTAGCGGACCTCGCTCGCGATCGGCGCGAAGGCGGCGTAGAAGTGCTGCATCGACTTCACCACGACGATCCGCTTGTCGTCGAGGCTCAGGCCGAGGCCCGTGAACGCGTCGGGCGCGAAGGCCTGCTGGCGCTTGTGGGTCAGCACCACGTGGATCCCGTCCGCCTCCACCCACGCCGCGGGGCCGAGATGGGCCCGGCCGCCGCTGAGGCCGGTCTGGCTGTGGTCGTCCGAGAGGCCGCGGACCGTGACGCGCAGGTCCACCGGGTTCCCGGAGGTCACGCCGCACTTGCCGCCGATCCGCAGGGTGAAGGTCGCCCCGAGGCCGGCCTCGTGGCAGATGCCGACCGCGCCGGGATCCCAGATCAGGCCGAGCGCCACGTCCGCGATGCCCCGCTCGGCGAGGCGGGCGAGGATCGCGGTGTTGTCGGAGGGGGCGCCCGCGCCGGCATTGTCGGCGAAGTCGGCGAGCACCATCGGGCGCGGGTCGTCGGAAGCGAGGGCGCGGTCGATCGCCGCGTCGATCGTGTCGCAGCGGCTCGCCGCCTCCTCCCGCATGGCCCAGACGGCGCCGGCCAGCTCGTCGGCCAGCGCCTGCGCCCGGGCGGCATCGCCGTCGGCGACGACCAGCATCTTGGCGCCCACATCCGCCACGTCGCCCCAGGGGAAGCCGTGCCCGAATGAGACCGACAGGATCCCGTCGCGCCCCTCCAGCGCCTCCATCCGGCGCACGAAGCCCGCGACCGGCTCGCGGCTGGTGCGCCACATGTTGACGATCCGGCAGTCGGCGTAGGCCATCACCGGCCGGATGTCCTTCGACACGGTCCGGACGACCAGCGGATACAGGTCGCGGGCGCGGTCGACGATGTCGGTGTGCGGGTATTCCTTGTAGATCACGATGACGTCGGCGCTGGTCCGCATCGTCTCGGTGAGGTGGCAGTGGAGATCGAGCTCGACGCCGATCGTGGCGTCCGGGCCGACGACGGCGCGGACCCGCTCCAGGGTGTCGCCCTCGCAGTCGTCGTACCCCTCGGCCACCATGGCGCCGTGCATGAACAGCAGCACCGCGTCGACCGGCATCGCGGCCTCCAGGTCCTCCAGCAGGGCGTCGCGCAGCTCCTCGTAGACGCCCCGCAGGGTGATCCCGCCGGGCTGCGCGAAGGTCGAGAGGCTCTCGACGACCGTATGCCCGTCCGCCTCGGCCATCGCGCGCCAGGCCTTGAGGCCGATATTGCTGAGGCTCGGCGGGTTCCGGCTGCCGTCCCGGCGGGCGTAGTCGGCGTGGAACGCCGACCGTCCGGTGGGCAGCGGCGCGAAGGTGTTGGTCTCGGTGGCGAGGCCGGCGATGAAGATCTTCAAGGTCCTGTCCCAATCCGTCCCGGCCGCCGGGTCAGGCGGGGCTCGGGGTCAGCGTGATGACCGTCTCGGTCGCCGCGTCCACGGCCGCGCGGCCGTAGAGCATCGGCACGTAGTCCTGGCGCCCCCAGACCGGGGCCAGGTCGGCGTAGTGCGGACTTCCCGGGTCTCCCGACTGGCCCGGCACGTTGATGAAGACCGAGCGGTCCCAGTCCCCGACGTCCACGACCATGCGGAACGAGGCGCCGTGGGTGAGCCGGAACGTGTCGGTCCGGTACTCCGCGTGCATGACCGATGCCGCGGCGCCGCCCACCGGCAGCGGGCCGACGTCCCAGCCGGATCCGGGCGCCTGGGCCGTCAGCGGATGCGCGAACAGCGCGTGGTGCAGGCGGCCCCAGGACCAGTGCGCCGGGTCGGCGCCCATCCGCTCCCGGCAGGTGCGAAGGCCGGCGCCGAGGGCGTCGCTGATCAGGCCGGCGCGCGTCGCCGGGTCGAGACCGGTCTCCAGCCGCTCGAGCAGGCTCTGCGTGTCGCCGGGCGGCAGGAGGCGGCGCGTGCCGGCATCGGGCACGAGCGCCGCGAGCAGGGCCGGGCGCAGGTGCCGGACCCAGACCACCTCGATGAGGGCGGCCGCCGCGGAGCCGTGGTGCAGCGCGCCGTCGAACGCGGCCAGCACGGCCCGGGCCGCGGCGGCGTCGGGATCGTCCGCCGCCGGCAGGGCGCGCACCAGGTCGGCCAGCCGCCGGGCCGGCTCGGAGACCACGTCGCCCTGGAGCGCCCGCGAATCCGCGAGGCTGTGCCGGTCCTGCCCGCCGAGGACGGCCCGGATGCGGCGGGCCCGCCAGGGCTCGGCCCACTCGAACCCGACCCTCCGGTCCTCCGCGGGATAGTCCGGCGGCAGGTTCATCTCGTTGGCGGTGGCGAGCCAGCCCGCTTCCGGATCGACGCTCCGGGGCAGGGCGCCGGGATCGTGGAAGCCGGCCCAGTCGTACCGCCCGTCGCCCGGCACCGGCAGCAACCCGTCATGGCCGGGCCGCACCGGCGCCTTGCCGGCCATGAACCACGCGATCCGCCCCGCCGCGTCGGCGTAGAGCTGGTTCACCGAGGGCGCCGACCAGTGGCGCAGGGCCTCGCCGAAGGCCTCGGGCGTCGTGGCGCCGAGATAGGCGAGGCTGCCGAGATAGGCGGCAGCGCCGGGCTCCGTCCAGACGGTCCGCAGCGCGAAGGCGCGGCCCCTCTCCTCGCGGAGGACCGGCCCGTGCCGGGTGAAGCCGAGGATCACGGTCTCGTCCGGCCCGCCGCGCACCGGGATCCGCTCCGCGACGCGCGCGATCGGTTCCCAACCGTCGCCGGAGCGGTAGCGGTCGGGATCGGCCGGGTCGGTCTCGCAGACGAACAGGTCCTCCTGATCGATCGGCGCGATGGTGAGGCTGAAGGCGGCGTGGCCGTTATGGCCGATGGAGATGCCGGGCAGGGCCGGCTCGCCGGCCCCGATCACGTCGAGTCCCGGCGCGGTGAGGTGGACGGCGTAGCGCAGCGAGGGCTGCAGGTAGACCCGGTGCGGGTCGCTCGCCAGGATCGGCCGGCCGGTGGCGGTGCGGGCTGGCCCGACCACCCAGTTGTTCGAGCCCTCGGCCGGCTCCTTCGGCGCGCTGCGGGGACCGCGCGTGACGGCCCCGTGCGCGTCGACCCTCGACCAGTCCCAGGCCTCCGCGCGGGTCGCCGCCATCCGGTCCGGGCCGAACCCGACCGGCGCGGTGGCGAGACGGAAGGCATCGAGGAGGTCGTCCGGCCAGTCGGCGGCGTCGAGGCCGTCCGGGACGACCGGCTCATGGGGCGGGCTGATCCGCTTGCGCAGATCGTCCGTGGCGAGCCCGTCCGCCGGGCTGCGACCGCGGGCGAGGACCCGCGCGCGGGCGACCTCGGACAGGACGTTGCGGATCAGCGCGTGGCTGCGGATGCGCACCACGTCCTCCGGCTGCCACAGGGCCGGGCGCGTGCCCGTCAGGGCGAATTCCGGCGGGCGCAGGTCGGGCCGCGCCTCGGCGAGGGCGACGTAGGCGTTGATCCCCGACACGAAGGCGGCGACGATGGCCCGCGTGTCCTGCGGCCCGTAGGCCGCCCACTCGGCCGCCATGTCGCCGCGGTAGAGGAACAGCCGGGCGGCCCGGTCCTGGGCGAGGTAGCCCGGTCCGAAATCCGCCGCCAGCAGGCCGAGCCCGCGCTTGCGCCACAGGTCGAGCTGCCAGAGCCGGTCCCGCGCCGCGTTGAACCCCTGCGCGCGGAAGGCGTCGAGCGCGGTGCCGGCGCGGATATGCGCCAGCCCCCAGCGGTCGACGCGGATCTCCACCGGCCCGTCGAGGCCGGGGAGGGCGTAGGTCGCCACGCTCACAGAGCCACTTCGATGAGGTGCGGTCCCGGGTTGGCCAGCGCGTGCTGGAACGCCTCGATGAAGTCGGGCAGGGTCTCGACCCGCCGTCCCGCGACGCCGAAGCCGCGGGCGAGGCTCACCCAATCCACGGCCGGATCGTCGAGGCTCAGCATGCCCAGCGCCTTCGGGCCGGGATTGAGCGCGCCGACATTGGTGAGTTCCGCCCGCAGGATCGCGTAGGAGCGGTTCGACCAGACGAGCGTCACCACGTCGAGGTGCTCGCGCGCCTGGGTCCAGAGCGCCTGCACCGTGTAGAGCCCGCTGCCATCGGCCTGCAGGTTGATGACCTTGCGGTCGGGGCAGGCCACGGCCGCGCCGGTCGCCATCGGGATGCCGAGGCCGATCGAGCCGCCGCTGAGCTGGAGCCAGGTGTGGGGCGCGGCGTCCCGGGTCAGGGCGAAGAAGTTGCGGCCCGTGGTGATCGACTCGTCGCAGATCACCGCGCCCTCGGGGATCAGCGCGCCGAGCACCTGCCCGATCGTGTCCTGGTCGAGGGGACCGGAGGTCGGGAGCTTCGGCCGCGGCCCGATAGCGACCGGCTCGGCGGGCGGGGCCGCGACGGCCTCGGCGAGCCGCTCCAGGGCGTCGATCTGGTCCTCCTCGGGCGTGGCCAGCGTGATCGTGGTGCTGCCCTCCGGCGCCAGCAGGCTCGGCTTGCCCGGGTAGGCGAAGAAGCCGACCGGCGGGGTCGCGCCGATCAGGACGATGTGGCGGAAGTCCTTGAGCGCCGCGATCCCCTGGTCGATCGGGTAGGGGAGGCGCTCGATCGGCACGGTGCCGGCGCCGCGGTCGATCCGGGCGTTCGAGGTCATCGCCATCAGCCGGGCGCCGGTCTTGCGGGCGATCCGGTCGGCGATCACCCGGCCCTCGCCGCGCACGGCCCGGTCGCCGAGATGCAGGAGCACGGGCTCGCCGCTCTGCAGGGCCCGCACGGCCGCCGCGATCGCGTCGTCGCTCGCCCGCGCCCGCTCGGGGATCGGCGGCACCGGCTCGGGGCCGGTGCCGGGATCCCAGGCGGTGTTGGCCGGCAGGATCAGGGTCGCGACCTGACCCGGGGCGGTGCGGGCGGCCGCGATGGCGGCGGCGCCGTCGGAGCCGATCTCGGTCGCGCTCATGCCGGTCCGCACCCAGGAGGACATCGGGTGGGCCAGCCCCTCGATGTCCGAGGTGAGCGGCGCGTTGTACTCCCGGTGGTAGGTCGCGTGCTCGCCGACGATGTTGACGACGGGCGTGCGCGCCTTCTTGGCGTTGTGGAGGTTGGCCAGCCCGTTGGCGAGGCCGGGCCCGAGATGGAGCAGGGTCGAGGCCGGCTTGTCGGCCATGCGGGCGTAGCCGTCGGCGGCGCCGGTCGCCCCGCCCTCGAACAGGAACAGGACGCAGCGCATGCCCTCGACGCGGTCGAGGGCGGCGACGAAGTGCATCTCGGAGGTGCCGGGATTGGTGAAGCAGACCTCGACGCCGCCCTCCACCAGGGTCCGGACCAAGCTCTCGGCCCCGTTCATGGCGCGCGGCGTCTCGTCGGTCACGGGCGTCTCCTTCGGGGGCCGGCCGTCCCGGCTGGCGACTCGCATTTTGTATTATCGTGACGCAGCCGGCGCCACGCGCAAGAGGCGACGTCCGGCATCTTCTGTTCGCCGAACGCAGGGCCTAAGCCTGGGCGTGGCGCGGGAATTGCGGTTGGCGCGCCGCAACTTCGACGATTGGGATCCGGATGACATTTCGCCGCCTGATTGCCGCCGCCCTGGCGGGTACCGTGGCCCTGACGGGGTCGGCCAGCGCCGAGAGCGTCCTGCGCATCGCCATGACGGCGAGCGACATCCCCACCACGACGGGCATGCCCAACAACGGCTTCGAGGGGATGCGCTTCCTCGGCTACCCGATCTTCGAGGGGCTGGTGCAGTGGGACCTCAAGAGCACCACCAAGCTCGCCGGCATCATCCCGGCGCTGGCCGAGCGCTGGGAGCAGGATCCGAACGACAAGGCGGTCTGGACCTTCCACCTGCGCCAGGGCGTGAAGTTCCACGACGGGACGCCGTTCAACGCCGACGCGGTGATCTGGAACCTCGACCGCTACTTCAAGAACGACAGCCCGCAGTTCGAGCCGCAGGGCGCCGGCATCTCCCGGGCCCGGGCGCCGCTGGTCGGAAGTTACAAGAAGGTCGACGATTCGACCGTGCAGATCACCACCACCCAGGTCGCCTCGTACTTCCCCTACATGGTGGTCTACCTGCTCTTCACCTCGCCCGCCTCCTTCGAGAAGGCCGGGCGCGACTGGAGCAAGGTCGCGGCGCTGCCGGCGGCCGGCACGGGCCCGTTCAGGATCACCCGCGTGGCCCCGCGGGAGGCGGTCGATCTCGCCAAGTTCGACGGCTACTGGGATCCGAACCGGATGGCCAAGGTCGACAAGGTCCGGCTGCTGCCGATCCCGGAGGCGAATGCCCGCGTCGCCGCCCTGCGGGCCGGCCAGGTCGACTGGATCGAGGTGCCGGCGCCCGACGCGATCCCGTCGCTGAAGCAGGCGGGCTTCACCATCACCACGGGCTCGTACCCGCACGTCTGGCCCTACTTCTTCAACATGGGCGCCAAGGACAGCCCGCTGAAGGATGTGCGCGTCCGGCAGGGCCTGAACTACTGCATCGACCGGGCCGGCATCGTCGAGCTCCTCAACGGCACCGCCGAGCCGGCGAGCGGCTGGCTGAACGACAAGGACCCGAATTTCGGCAGCCCGAAGAATCGCTACACCTTCGACGCCGCCAAGGGGAAGGCGCTGCTCGCCGAGGCCGGCTACACCGACAAGAAGCCGCTGAGCCTCAAGGTGATGATCTCCTCCTCCGGCTCGGGGCAGATGCTGCCGATGCCGATGAACGAGTACCTGCAGGAGAACCTGAAGCAGGCCTGCAACGTCGATCTCACCTTCAACGTGGTCGAGTGGCAGGTCCTCCTGAACGCCGGCCGGGCTCTCCCCGACGCCCCGAGCCTCCAGGGCGCGATGGCGCTCAACGTCTCCTCGCCCTCGTCGGACGCCGCCGTGATGGCGCGCTACTTCGCGGGCGACCGGTTCCCGCCGAACGGCTTCAACTTCCCCACCTGGAAGGACGACCAGTTCGACGCCGCCCTCAAGGCGCTCGCCGAGACCACCGACGCGAAGGTGATCGACGCGCAGACCAAGGCCGCCCACGAGCGCCTCGTGGACGATCCGCCGTGGCTGTTCGTCGTCCACGACCTCAATCCCCGCGGGATGTCCAAGAAGGTCCAGGGATTCGTCTCGCCGCAATCCTGGTTCGTCGACCTCACCCTCGTCAGCGTGCAGTAGAACCCATGTCCGACATCGATCCCGTACACGCCTCCGCGGCCGAGCTCGCCCGGTCGCTCCAGGCGCGGACCCTCTCGCCGGTCGACGCCGTCGAGGCCCTCCTCGGCCGGATCGAGCGGCTGGAGCCGAGGCTCCAGGCCTTCACGGAGGTCTTCGCCGCCGACGCCCGCCTCGCCGCCGAGGGGGCCGACCGGGCGATCCGGTCGGGCCACGCCGTGGGGCCGCTCCACGGCGTCCCCGTCGTGCTCAAGGACCTGATCGACCTGGAGGGCCGGATCACCATGGGCGGCTCGGCCGCCCACCGGGCGCGCCGGGCCGAGCGCACCGCGACGATCGCCCGGCGCCTCATCGGCCAGGGCATGATCGTGCTCGGCAAGACCCACACGGTCGAGTTCGCCTACGGCGGCTGGGGCACGAACCAGCATCTCGGCACGCCGTGGAATCCCTGGGATCCGGAGACGCCGCGCACCCCCGGCGGGTCGAGCAGCGGCACCGGCGTGTCGGTGGCGGCCCGGATGGCGCCCTGGGGCATCGGCACCGACACCGGCGGCTCGGTGCGCCTGCCGGCCTCGTTCTGCGGGCTGACGGGCCTCAAGGTGACGGTCGGGCGCGTCTCGACCTGGGGGATCGTGCCGCTCTCGATGACCCTCGACACGCCCGGGCCGCTGGCCCGCACCGTGGAGGACACCGCGCTGCTCTACGAGGCGATCTCCGGCCCCGATCCCCGCGATCCGACGACCCGCGGGGTGGCGCCGGACGCGCCCTGGCCGGCGCTGAACCGCGGAGTCCGCGGCCTGCGCCTCGGCCGGATGCCGGCCTCGGAGCGGGACGGGGTCGCCCCCGACATGCTGGCCGCCTACGACGCGGCCCTCGACCTCCTGGCCGGTCAGGGCGCCGAGATCGTCGACGTCGCCCTGCCGTTCCGCTTCAGCGACTGCGTGGCCATGAGCCAGATCACCAACGCGGAGGCCTACTTCGTCAACGGGACCCTGGCGGAGGATCCCTCCGCAGAGCTCGGCGACGCCGTCCGGGCGCGGATCCTGGCCGGCGCGAACGTCTCGGCCCAGGAGTATCTCGGCACGCTCCACCGCCGGGCCGCGATGAAGCAGCAGTACGACGCCGCCCTCGCGGGCATCGACGCCCTCCTGACGCCGACCACGGAGAGCGCGGCCGTCGCGCTCGACGCCGTCGACGAGGCGCACCTGCCGTCGCGCTTCACCCGGTTCGGCAACCTGCTCGACCTCTGCGCCCTGGCGCTGCCGAACGGCTTCACCGCGTCCGGGCTGCCGCTCTCGCTGCAGATCGTCTGCCGCGGCTACGAGGAGACGACGGCCCTGCGGATCGGACAGGCCTACCAGAGGGTGACGGACTGGCACCTGCGTCGGCCCCCGGTCTGAGACTCGCGAGGCTCTCGCCTCCGGCGTCCGCCGATGGTGAGGCGGGATCCGCGGTCCCGTCACGCCCGCCAGAAGGTCAACAGCCACCAGAGGCCCGTCAGTGCGGACCAGATCGATCGCACCGCTCTGACGATTTCGTTGATCCTGAAGTACTCCATGAGGAAGGCGCCGAGGAAGACACCATAGAGGGCGGCAACAACCGTGGCCGTGGCCGACGAGAGGATCCCGAGCCCCCAGACCGCGGCGGCGACGGCGAGGCCGAAGGCGCACAGACCGAAGGCGAGGAAGACCGGATGCTTCGCGCACCACGCCGCCACCCGGCCGTTCTCTGCTGACGAGTGTTGCATGGGCCCACCTCGAATCGATGACTGACATCGATCCTACGGGCCGCGACTTCCGGCCATCGTGAGGACGCGCACAGGACCGGCGCAGGTCCTGCGGTTGATCCACGTCCAGGGTGCGGCGGCGCCGGAACGAGGCCGCGTCAGGCCGTGCCGCCGGGGGCTCGGCCGATCACGCGGCCGGAGCCTGCCCAGCCACGACGACGCCGAGGGTATCGAGGAGCGACGACCGGGCCCGGCTCACGCGGCTCTTCACGGTGCCGACCTGGCAGCCGAGCATGATCGCGGCCTCCTCGTAGGTGTGGCCCTCGGCGCCCACCAGCAGCAGCGCCTGGCGCTGCGCCGACGGCAGGTCGCCGAGACGCTCCCAGACGACCTTGAGGGTGCTGGCATCCTCCTGATCGGACGGGCTGGTCATCTGACCGGCATGCGTCCCGTCCACGTCCTCCACCTCCCGCCGCGTCTTGCGCAGATCGGTGTAGAACTGGTTGCGCAGGATCGTGAACAGCCACGCGGTGAAGTTGGTGCCGGGCCGGAACCGCTCCTGGTTCGCCCAGGCCTTCACGAAGGTCTCCTGCACCAAGTCGTCGGCGCGGCTCACGTCGCCCACGAGCGACAGGGCGAAGGTGCGCAGGGCCGGCAGCGCCTTGATGATGTCGCCGCGGAAGTCGAAGGGCACCGTCTCCCCGTGCGCCGTGACCGCCGCCTCGAACCGCGATACCAGCGCGGCGAGCTGCGCCGGCAGGGGCTCCAGCTCGACGACCTTGAAATACTCCCGGATCGGCAGGGCGAGGTGCTGGCCGATGGACGCGGCGTAGCCGGCCCCGTCCCGGGTGCCCGCAGTTGCATCTGGCCGGTCCGCAACGTCCTCAGTCATGAACGTTTCCGCCTCCCACGCTGGCATACTAGAATAGCTCTAACGTCGGTAGCGATAAAATTCTGAACCTATGCCAAACGCTCCCGAGTGTGACAGGGAATTTAGGCAGAGTGCCCGAGGTGACAACGCCGGCCGGATCCGCCTTCCCGGGCTGGCGGCGGCGGGCCGGGCGATGCAGATTGCGGGCAGTCAGGAGAGCGGGATGAGTCACGATCACGCGCAGCACTCGCATGATCATCACGATCACCACCACGGCAGCGACCTGTCGCCGGTCGAGGCCCGGGTGCGCGCCCTGGAATCGCTGCTCACCGAGAAGGGCTACGTCGACCCGGCGGCCCTCGATGCCCTGGTCGAGCTCTACGAGACCAAGGTCGGCCCGCACGCGGGCGCCCGCGTCGTGGCCCGGGCCTGGACCGATCCCGCCTTCCGGGCGCGGCTCCTGGCCGACGCCACGCCGGCCATCGCCGAACTCGGGATCGGCGGCCGCGGCGGCGAGCACATGGTGGTCGTCGAGAACACGCCGGAGATCCACAACCTCGTCGTCTGCACCCTGTGCTCCTGCTACCCGTGGCCGGTGCTCGGCCTGCCGCCGGTCTGGTACAAGGCGCCGCCCTACCGGGCCCGGGCGGTGATCGACCCGCGCGGCGTGCTCGCCGAGTTCGGGGTGACGCTGCCGGAAACGACCCGCATCACCGTCTGGGACTCGACGGCCGAGACCCGCTACATGGTCCTGCCGATGCGGCCGGCCGGGACCGACGGCTTCTCAGAGGAGGCCCTGGCCGCCCTCGTCACGCGCGATTCCATGATCGGCACGGGGCTGCCCGAGGCGATCCCGGCCGCCCCCGCGGAGATGCCGGTATGAACGGGGCCCAGGATCTCGGCGGCGCGCACGGCTTCGGGCCGGTGGTGCCGGAGCCGGACGAGCCGGTCTTCCACGCCGCGTGGGAGCGCCGCGTCTTCGCGCTGGCGATGGCCATGGGCTACACGGGCGCCTGGAACCTCGACGGCAGCCGGGCCAACCGCGAATCCCTGCCGCCCGCGGAATACCTCGCGTCGAGCTACTACGAGATCTGGCTCAAGGCCCTGGAGAAGCAGGTCGTCGCCACGGGGCTGGCGACGCCGGCCGAGATGGAGTCCGGCCGCTCCGCGGAGCCGGCCAAGCCCGTCGCGCGGGTCCTGGCCCGCGAGGGCCTGGAACAGCGCTTCCGGGCCGGCTTCCCGAGCAGCCGCGCCGCCGACGCCCCGGCGCGCTTCGCGGTGGACGACGCCGTCCTGGCCCGCAACATCCACCCGACCGGCCACACGCGGCTGCCCCGCTACGTGCGCGGCAAGCGCGGCCGGATCGTGCGCGTCGACGGGGTCTTCGTCTTCCCCGACACCAACGCCTACCGGGCGGGCGAGAACCCGACCTGGCTCTACACGGTCGCCTTCACGGCGCGGGAGCTGTGGGGCGAGAGCGGCGACCCGGGGGGCGTCGTCACGGTGGCGGCCTTCGAACCGTACCTGGACCCCGCGTGACCGCGCCGTCGCCCAGCCCCTTCGCGGCGCCCTGGGAGGCGCAGGTCTTCGCGCTGGTGGTCTCCCTGCGCGAATCCGGGCTGTTCACGTGGTCGGAATGGGCGGACCGGCTCGGCCGGCAGATCCGGCCGGCCGAGTCTCCCGAGCAGGCGGCCGATTACGGCGCGTGGCTCGCGACGCTGGAGGCGCTCCTGGCCGAGCGCGGCGTGGCGGGACCCGAGAGCGTCGCGGCGCGGACCGAGGCCTTCCTGCGGGCCGCGGAGGCGACGCCCCACGGCCAGCCGATCCGCCTGGAGAACGACCCGCTCTACCGGCCCTGAACCCGCAGGCTGTCGAGCGGCACCGGCGCGGCGTGCGACCGGCCGCTCATCAGCTGGTCGAGCAGGGCCAGGACCTCGGGTCGCCCGCAATTCCGGGCGGGCTCGAACGGCGTCCAGGTCTGGGCGAAGTCGAGGCGCTCGAACACGTCGCGGTAGCGGCGCAGCTCGCTCGGCGTGAGCGGCACCCCGCGCACGAAGGCCTTGTGGGCCGAGATCGTGGTGGCCCGGCGGAAATCCGCGGGGTCGAGCTCGAACTTCAGCGCGTCGCCGCAGAAGCAGATTTTTCGCCCACGGTCGTACAGGATCGCGTGGCCATCGAAATGACCCGCGGTGCGGTGCAGCTCCAACCCCGGCAGCGGCTCCAGAAAATCGTCGTAGGGCCAGCTCACCTGGAGCGCGGCGCTCCAGGTGAAGTCGGCCGCCGGCAGGCACAGCTCCGGGTCGAACCGGTCCTGGAGCTGCGGCAGCGCCCCGTAGGAGTGCGGGTGCGAGGCCGAGAGGACGGCCATCCCGCCGAGCCGCTCGATCTGGTCGAGGGCGGCCTCGCTGAAGACCGGGCAGCCCTCGAAGCCCATGTTCCCGTGCTCGGTCTGGATCAGGTAGGCGGACGGGCCGATGCCGGAGACCGGCTCGTTCCAGAAGCGCCAGACGCCGGGCTCGAGTTCCTGCCAGTGGCAGGGGAAGGCCTCCTGGGCCTCGCGGGCGGTGCGGAAGCGCCACCCGTCCTGCGGCACGACGTGGCGGGCGTCGAGGCACATCGGGCAGGCGGCCGGCGCCTCGAAGTGCCGCTGCCAGAACCCGCAATTGTCGCAGGTATAGGCGGGCAGCTTCAGGGCGCCCGCGAAGGGCAGATAGCCGGGCATCGTCGTGGACCTCTTCGGGGGCGGCGCGTGTGATGCGGCCGCAGTCGCAGTCGCCTTCTCCGCCGTCGCGAGCGGAGCGAAGCGACCCAGGGCAGCGCGACCTCGGCGGGGGCGGCGCAACGGGATGGCTTCGCCCCGCTCGCGACGACGGCGGCGGGCCTATCGATCGGAACGGGCTTAGCAGGCGGCGCGCACGGGCGCAGCCGTCAGATCCGCTCCGGCCGCCGGCGCGCCGAGCGGGCGGCGTGGACGGTGCCGGCGAGGCCGACGAGGGCCAGCCCGACGAGGCCGCCGACCACGACGTCGCGGGTCCGGCTCGTGACGAACTCTCCGCGGCTCGCCTTGGTCCGGCCGATGAAGCGCCCGTCGATCCCGACCGGGCCGGGCACAGCTTCGTAGAGGTTGCCGTCCATCTCGGGGATGGTCTCGTCGGAGAGCTGCGCCGCCCACATGGAGGCGGCCTTGCGGTCGGCGAGCGCCGGCGCCAGCGCCTGGGCGGCCGCCATCATCGCCGACGACCGCCCGACCCAGACCTCGCGGCGCGGGTGCTCGACCGCGTACAGGATCGCCTCGGCGCAGAGCCGCGGGTCGAAGACCGGATCCGGCGCGTACTGGCGGTGGCCGGTGCGGTTGCGCGCCCAGTTGAACTGGGGCGTGTTGACCGCCGGCAGGTAGATCACGCTGAGGCTGACATTGACCCGGTCGTGCAGCAGCTCGCAGCGCAGGGCGTCGGTGAAGCCCGAGACCGCGAACTTCGCCGCGCAGTAGGGTGCCTGCAGCGGCGCCGCCCGGATCGCGAGTCCCGACGAGACCTGGATGATCGCGCCGCGGTCGCGGCGCTTCATGAAGCGCAGGGCGGCGAGCGTCCCGTAGACCTGGCTGAGATAGGTGGTCTCGGTGACCCGCCGGTACTCGTCCGGAGTGATTCGGTCGGCCGGGTTCACCACCGTCGACATGGCGTTGTTGACCCACGCGCGGATCGGGCCGAGTTCGCGCTCCACCCGCTCGGCGGCGGCGTCCACGGCCTCCGGCTCGGCGACGTCGGCGCCGATCGCCAGCACCGGCTGGCCGTAGGCGGCCAGCGCCCGCTCGGCGGCGGCGAGACGGCCAGGATCCCGCGCGATCACCGCCACCGACCAGCCGCGCGCGGCGAATTCATGCGCGGTGGCGAGACCGATTCCGGCCGTGCCCCCGGTAACGACCGCAACCCGTGCCATACCCACCTCATCCTCGAGAGACCGAACCGGCAACCCGGTGCGGCGCGCTCGGTTGCGCCGCCGGGCCGGTCCGGAACGTCACGGGGGCCGCCGATTTCGCGGTCCGGGACGCAACGTCCGACGGTGGCCGCTGTTGACTGGTCGTACCGCGTCATGCCGAACCATCGAGGGTCGCAGCCATGCGCACTGGACGACGCTTCTCCCTGCTCTCGCTCCCGATCGATCCGTGGCCGCAGGCGTCCCTGGCCGAGCGGACCGCCGTCGGGATGGTCCTGACCGGCCTGCTGCTCGTGCCGGCCTGCGCGGTCGGTGCCGCGCTCCTCGTGATCTCGGCCGTCGCGGCCCACGTCTACTGGTCCTACGATCTCGGCGCCGCCCTGCACACGTTCATCGCCCGGCACGCCGGGGCCGCCGCCGCGCGGAGAGGCCGCCTCGTCCACAAGGCCTGACGGCGCGGGCGCCGATCCGCGGCCGGGCGGCGCGGCGGCCGGCGGTGCCGGCCCGCACGGCTCGACCACGCGACGCCCGCGATCCCTGTGCGTTCGTCTCGGTCCGATTTGACCTGACCGTCTCTCGTGGGCCAGTCAGGTTCGGAACCGAGAGATCGCCATGTTCCGTACCCTGATGACTGCGCGGCGCTTCGCGCCGCTGTTCTGGTGCCAGTTCTTCTCGGCGTTCAACGACAACTTCCTCAAGAACGCGCTCGCCTTCCTGATCCTGTTCGGGATCGGCGGCCAGGCGGACGCCCATGCCGGTGTCCTGGTGACGCTCGCGAGCGCGGTGTTCATCGGGCCGTTCTTCATCCTGTCGGGTCTCGGCGGCCAGTGGGCCGACCGCTACGACAAGGCCCTCATGGCGCGGCGGCTCAAGTTCGCCGAGATCTTCGCGGCCGGCACCGCGGTGCTCGGCTTCCTGCTGCACTCGATCCCGGTCCTGTTCGTGGCTCTGGGCCTGTTCGGGACGATCGCGGCGCTGTTCGGCCCGATCAAGTACGGGATCCTGCCGGACCATCTCCGCCGCGAGGAGCTGCCCGCCGGCAACGCCCTCGTGGAGGCGGCGACCTTCCTGGCGATCCTGCTGGGCACGATCGCGGCCGGCGCGGCCTCGGCGATGGGCGGCTCGGGCCTCCTGTTCGGCGCCCTGGTGATGGGCTTCGCCGTCCTGTGCTGGCTCTCGGCCCGGATGATCCCGCCGACCGGGGAGGGGGCGCCGGACCTGCGCGTCGACCCGAACGTCGCCCGCTCGACCTACGCGCTGCTGCGCGACCTCTGGGCCGACACGCGGCTGTGGCGCGGCTCGCTCACCGTGAGCTGGTTCTGGCTGGTCGGCGTGGTGGTGCTGTCGCTGCTGCCGGTGCTGGTGCGGGGCGCCTTCAACGGCACCGAGACGGTGATCACGCTGCTGCTCGCGCTGTTCTCGATCGGCATCGCCGTCGGGTCCGGCCTCGCCTCGTGGCTCGCCAGCGGCCGGATCGTGCTGCTGCCGACGCCGGTCGGCGCGGTGCTGATGGGCCTGTTCGGCCTCGACCTCGCCTGGACGGTCGGCCACCTGCCGGCACCGCCCGCCGAGCCGATCGGCCCCCTCGGCTTCCTGCAGACCGGCCACGGCCTGCGCACCGGCATCGACTTCCTCGGGCTGGCGATCTCCGGCGGCCTCTACATCGTCCCGTCCTTCGCGGCCGTGCAGGCCTGGGCCGAGAAGGCGATGCGCGCGCGGATCATCGGCGCGGTCAACGTCATGACGGCGGCCTTCATGGTCGCCGGCACCCTGGCACTGGCGGCGCTGCAGGGCGCGGGCCTCACGATCGCGAGCCTGCTCGCCGTGGTGGCGGTGCTGAACCTGATCGTCGGCGCAGTCGTGTTCGCGACCCTGCCGACCAGCCCGTTCCGCGACGCCCTGTCGATCCTGTTCCGGGCGTTCTACCGGCTGGAGGTGCGCGGCTTCGACAACCTCGCGGCGGCCGGGCCGAACGCCATCGTGGCCCTCAACCACGTCTCGTTCCTCGACGCGCCGCTCGCCCTGTCGCTCCTCGACCAGGAGCCGGTCTTCGCCATCGACAGCGGCATCGCGCAGCGCTGGTGGGTCCGGCCGTTCCTGCGCGTCACCAAGGCGATGCCGCTCGACCCGACCCGGCCGCTCGCCACCCGGACGCTGATCAACGCGGTCAAGGGCGGCGAGACCCTGATCATCTTCCCGGAGGGCCGGCTCACGGTCACCGGCAGCCTGATGAAGGTCTACGACGGCGCCGGGCTGATCGCCGACAAGTCGGGCGCGATGGTCGTCCCGGTGAAGCTCGACGGCCTGGAGCGCACGGTCTTCTCGCGGCTGTCGCGCGGGCAGGTGCGCCGCCGCTGGTGGCCCAAGGTGACCGTGACGGTGATGCCGCCGGTGCGGCTGACCGTGGACCCCGCGCTCAAGGGCAAGGCGCGGCGGCAGGCGGCGGGCGCCGCCCTCTACGGGATCATGTCGGACCTCGTGTTCCGCACCGCCGACATCGACCGCGGCCTGATGGCGGCGCTGATCGAGGCGGGCGAGCGCCACGGCTGGGGCCGCAACGCCCTGGAGGACCCGGTCGGCGGCCGCCTCAGCTACAGCCGGCTCGTGATGGGCGCCAACGTGCTCGGCCGCAAGCTGATGCCGCTGGCGCCCGTGGGCGGCCGGATCGGCGTCATGCTGCCGAACGCCAACGGCGCCGCGGTGACGCTGTTCGCCCTGGCCTCCGCGGGCCGGGTGCCGGCGATGATCAACTTCTCCGCCGGCCCCGCCAACGTGCTCTCGGCCTGCCGGGCAGCGGAGGTCGGCAAGATCCTGACCTCGCGGGCCTTCATCGAGAAGGGGCGCCTGGGGCCGCTCGTGGAGGCGATCCGCGGATCGGTCGAGCTGATCTACCTGGAGGACGTGCGGGCCGGGATCACGATGGGGGACAAGATCCGCGGCCTCCTGGCGCCGCGCCGTCCCCTGGTGGCGCGCTCCGGCGAGGATCCGGGGGCGGTCCTGTTCACCTCGGGCAGCGAGGGCACGCCGAAGGGCGTGGTGCTCGCCAACCGCTGCATGCTCGCCAACGTGGCGCAGGTGGCGGCCCGGATCGATTTCGGACCGATGGACAAGGTGTTCAACGTCCTGCCGGTGTTCCACGCCTTCGGGCTCACGGCCGGGCTGGTCCTGCCCCTGGTCTCGGGGGTGCCGGTCTACCTCTACCCGTCACCGCTCCACTACCGGATCGTGCCGGAGCTGATCTACGGCTCGAACAGCACGGTGCTGTTCGGGACCGACACGTTCCTGACGGGCTATGCCCGCGCGGCCCATTCCTACGACCTGCGCTCCCTGCGCTACGTCGTGGCCGGCGCCGAGGCCGTGAAGGAGACCACCCGGAAGACCTGGGCGGAGAAGTTCGGGCTGCGCATCCTGGAGGGCTATGGCGTCACCGAGTGCGGGCCGGTCGTGGCGCTCAACACGCCGATGTTCAACCGCTTCGGCACGGTCGGGCGGATCCTGCCCGGCATCGAGACCCGCCTCGAGCCGGTGCCGGGGATCGACGAGGGCGGCCGCCTGTCCCTGCGCGGGCCGAACATCATGCTGGGCTACCTGCGCGCCGAGAAGCCCGGCGTGCTGGAGCCGCCGCCGGGCGGCTGGCACGACACCGGCGACATCGTGGCGATCGACGCGATGGGCTTCGTCACCATCAAGGGCCGGGCCAAGCGCTTCGCGAAGATCGCCGGCGAGATGGTGTCGCTCGCCGGCATCGAGGCGCTGGCCGCCGAACTCTGGCCCGACCGTCCGAGCGCGGTGGCGGCGGTGCCGGACGCGCGCAAGGGCGAGCGGCTGATCCTGTTCACGCAGGAGAAGGGTGCGACCCGGGCCGCCTACCAGAGCTTCGCCAAGGGTCGTGGCGCCTCCGACGTCGCGATCCCCGCCGAGGTGGCGGTGCTGGACGCGATCCCGATGCTCGGCACCGGCAAGGTCGACCAGGTGGCCGTCACGAAGCTCGCGCTGGAGCGGGCGAAGGAGAACGCGGCGGCCTGACGGTCGCGCCCGCGCGCGCGTCACCCAAACGGGGGATGCGGGGCTCCCCGGGATCCGCTCGTATCGTGAATACAGCCGTGATTCGAACCGCTTGACGCGTTCGGGGCGCGGGTCTGAGGGGGACTCGGTACGCAACGGCGAGGGACAGATCATGCGGAAGGGCAGGCGAGTTCCGGCTTGGCTGGCGAGGCGGACCTACTTCAAGCGGATCGAGCGCTGGGCGAAACCCGGCAAGGCGCACAAGGCGGCGCAGCCCCCTGAGACAGCGACCGCCGCGATGCCTTCCAACGTCGTGCCGTTCCCGGTCCGGGTGAATCGCCCGGATCGCCCCGCCTTCGAGGACCTGCGGGGCGTCGGGACGGCGTAGGGTCCGGCCGCAGCCGGGCCGGCGCCCGGGACGCCGATTGGTCCGGGGGCTTGTCGATCGCGCGGGAACACGGGATCCTGCGCTGTCGGAGCCGAGACCGGGAGGATGCGTGCCGCAGGACGGGTCGGATCCGCGCGCGCCGGCGCCTCCTCGGAAGCGGGCGAGGGGCCTGCGCGCGGCGCTGGGAGCGGCGGCGCTCGGGCTCGGCCTGCTGGGGGCCGGCGCGGTTGCGCTCTGGCGCTATGCCGGCACGCTGCCGCCGCTCGACCTGGCCGGGGCCGAATCGCGCTCGACGGTGGTGCTGGACCGGTCCGGCACGCTGCTGCGCCCCTTCGCGACGGCGGACGGGCGCTGGCGCCTGCCGGTCACCGCGGAGGCGGTCGATCCGCGCTACCGGGCGATGCTGCTCGCCTACGAGGATCGCCGCTTCGCCGCGCATCCCGGCATCGACCCGGCCGCCGTGCTGCGCGCCGCCCGCCAGTGGCTGACGCGCGGCCGCATCGTGTCCGGCGCCTCCACCCTGTCGATGCAGGTGGCACGCCTCGTCGAGCCGCGGCGCGAGCGGTCGCTCGAGGCCAAGCTCCGCCAGATGGTGCGGGCGGTCACGCTGGAGCGGCGCCTCGGCAAGGCCGGGCTGCTCGATCTCTACCTGGCGCTGGCCCCCTACGGCGGCCCGCTGGAGGGCGTGCGCGCGGCGAGCGTCGCGTATTTCGGGCGCGAGCCGGTCCGGCTGACCGCCGCGCAGGCGGCCCTGCTCGTCGCCCTGCCGCAATCGCCCGAGACCCGCCGTCCGGACCGGTTCCCCGAGCGCGCCCGCGCCGCCCGCGACCGGGTCCTGGCGGTGGCCGTCGCGCGGGGGATCCTCACGGCGGTGGAGGCCGAGGCCGCCCGGGCCGAGCCGGTGCCGACGGCGCGCAAGCCGTTCCCGATGCTCGCGGCGCACGCCGCCGAGGAGGCGGTGGCGGCCGATCCCGGTGCCGCCACGATCCGCCTCGCGATCGACGGGCGCCTGCAGGAGCGGCTGGAAACCCTGGCGGCCGAGCGCGCCGCCGCCGCCGGCCCGGACCTCTCGGCCGCGATCCTCGTCCTCGACAACCGCGACGGCCGGGTGCTCGCCCAGGTCGGCAGCGCCGGCTACCTGGACCCTGCCCGGCGCGGCGCCATCGACATGACCCTGGCGGTGCGCTCGCCCGGCTCCGCGCTGAAGCCGTTCGTCTACGCCATGGCCTTCGCGGACGGTCTCGCGCATCCCGAGACCCTGCTGGAGGATCGCCCGGCGCGCTTCTCGGCGAGCTACGCGCCGGAGAATTTCGACCTGACCTTCCAGGGCACGGTCACGGCCCGGCGAGCCCTGCAGCTCTCGCTCAACGTGCCGGCGGTCGAACTGATGGATGCGGTCGGTCCCGCCCGCTTCATCGCCCGGCTGCGCGCCGCAGGTGCCGGGATCCAGCTCCCGCGGGACGCGGCCCCGGGGCTGCCGGTCGCGCTCGGCGGCCTCGGCATCACGGTCACCGACCTCGCGCGGCTCTACGCCGGACTCGCGCGCGGCGGCGCGGTTCCGGACCTGCTCCGCCGCGCCGACGGGGCCGCGGCCGAATCCCGGCACCGCGTCGCGGAGCCCGTCGCGGCCTGGTACGTCGCCGACATCCTGCGCGGCACGCCGCCGCCGGAGAATGCCCTGCCGAACCGCATCGCCTACAAGACCGGCACCTCCTACGGGTACCGCGACGCCTGGGCGGCCGGCTTCGACCGTCACGCGACGATCGTCGTCTGGGCCGGGCGCCCGGACGGGGCCGCGGTGCCGGGGCTCGTGGGCCGCACAGTCGCGGCGCCGATCCTGTTCGACGCCTTCGCGCGCCTCGGGACCGAGCCCGAGCCGGTCCCACAGCCGCGGGACGCGCTGGTGGTCGGGACGGGGAGCCTGCCGCCGCCGCTGCGGCACCTGCGGCGCGAGGCGGCCGAGGCGGCGGGACCGGCGCTGCGGATCGCCTATCCGCCGGACGGGGCGCGGATCGATCTCGGCCTCGCGGCGGACCGGCACGGCGCTTCGGAGGGCGGCCCGGGCCTCGCCCTCAAGGCCCTGGGCGGCGTGCCGCCGCTCACGTGGCTGGTGGACGGTCAGCCGGTCGTCCAGACGCCGCGGCGCCGGGCCGAGTGGGCCCCGGGCGGCGCGGGCTTCGCGCGGATCTCGGTCCTCGACGCGACCGGCGCCAGCGACAGCGTGTCCGTCCGGCTCGAGTGAGCCGACGGCGGGGTCCCTCGGCTCAGCGACCGATCCCGAGGCCGCGCTGGGCGCCGGCCGGGCCGCGCGACTCGCAGGATTCCAGCGCCGCGGCGAGGCGCGCCGCGCTGGCGGCGGACCCGTAAGACAGGTTGAGGACGGTGCCGAGGATCCCGACGCTCACGAGCACGCCGAGGGCTGCCGCGCCGAGCAGCACGGCGGTGACCAGCCGGTTGCGCCGCAGATCGGCCGTCAGCGCCTGGATGAGGTCCCGGTTGTGTTCGGCGAGACCGTTCCGCGCCGCCACCAGCTCGTTGTACATGTTCGTGATGGCGTTGGTGGACATGTACACCAACAACAGGTGGACGACGAAGTCGTCGTCCGTCGTGGTGTTCAAGGCGGCCGCGATCCGCACCGCGAGCTGACGCTCCCAGGGCTGGAGATCGCGGCCGTGGACCGACCGGTAGAACCGCTCGAGGTTGGTCACGGCCGGAGGGCATCCCGCCACGCCGTGTGGAAGTTGCGCCGCAGGCGGCGGCCCTCGACCCGCAGGCGCATCGGCGCGCTGTTTGCCAAGGCCTGCCAGGTCATGTTCTGGACCCGCAGGGCCTCGATCAGCCGCTCGCCGATCCGCTCGATCTCGATGACGCGAAAGTTCGACTGCTTCCGCAGGGCTCGCACGAGGTCGGACGATTCGAGATAGTCGAAATTGGTCGCCTGGGCGGTGTTCTTCGCCAGGATCGCCCGGTCGCACTCGATAAGCATGGGCCGGAGCTCGCGCAGGACCTCCAGGGCTGTGGGATCGACCGCGCCGGCCGCGACCACCACGGCGAGGCGGACATTCGCCTCCCGGCAGCTCTCCACGATGATCTCGGTGCAGCGGCGGGTCGTCTCGGTGTCGCCGGCCGGGAAGTCGACCACGACGAAGCGCTCGGCCGCCTCGGTCACGCGCTCGATCAGGTCCTGGCACAGGGTCGGGTCGACGCGGCCCGTGCTGTCCTCGGCGCGCAGGCGCTGCCGGACGGCGGTGAGTCCGGGGCGGCGCGGAACGAAGTTGTCGCTGCCGGGGATGGTCTCCTGCATGAGCGCGGTGTGGAAGTGCCGGTTGGCCGGGTCGGTGTCGATCGCCAGCACCGGACCGACCTCCGCGCAGAGATCGGCCACCTGGAGGGCGATGGTCGTCTTGCCGACACCGCCCTTGCCGCCGAGGCAGAGCACGAGAACCTTCGCGGCGGCGCCCAGAAGATCGCGCTGGATGTCCTGGATCTCGTCCGGGCTGTACCAGGCCGGAACCTTGATCTGCGTCGTGTCGGTCATGCGGTGTCTCCTTGCTGATACGTGCCTGTTGGCCGCGGCGCGCGCGGCATCGGCCTGCGGGATCTCGAGGGCTCACGGGGCCGGGCCCGGACGCACGGTCCGCGGCGGCGGGCCGGAATCCTCGACGGCGCGATCGCGCACGGGGCTCCCGGGTCTTCTCAAGCGCGGAATCCGATCGGGCCCGGGCCAGCACGGGCAGGGCCGCGGTCGCGGGCCTGCCGATCGACCGCCGACGGCGTCGCGGCCGTTCGGCCGCCTCTCGGTCGGGGCCCGGATGCGGACCGCCGACGATGGGGGCTCGCGATGACGTCCGTCGCCACGATCTGCACTCCGTTGCTGGATCTGCTTCGCCGGCGGCTCGGCCGGAAGCTTTCCCCACTGCGGCCGAGTACCGGCAAGATGTTGCCCGGTCCCTTGCCGGACGCAAGCCCGATCAGATCAGATTTGATCCCGGCGGATGCTCTAAAATGAGATCCTTAACAAACTTATATATTTGTAAAACTCAATAATATTAGCCAATATTGGCCAGTATCTGCGATTTAATACGGAACATCGCGGACGTACCGGGCAATTCGAGCGATTCGCCTGGCCGGAAAGCGGGAACGCGTGCCGCGCCGTGGTCCTCAGGCCCGATCTGCTCGACAGGCCGACGGTCGCGGTCGGCCGTCTCCGGCAGTCTTCCGGACGTCAGCGCGCCGCGGCGAGGGGGGCGAACACGTCGACGAGGCCGTTCACCAGGATCTGCGTGCCGACGCACAGGAGCAGGAAGGCGAAGAGGCGGCCCATCACCCGGGCGCGGGCCGGGCCGATGAACGCCACCACCCGGTCGGCGGAGGCGTAGAGGACCGCGACCGTGGCGGCGACCGCGAGGGCCGCCAGCGTGACGCCGATGTAGAAGCCGAACCGCTCCGCGTAGGCCGCCGGCCGGTTGGCCCCCAGGGTGATGGCGACCGCGATCGTCCCCGGCCCCGTGGTGAACGGGAGCGTCAGGGGGAAGAAGGCGATGTCGGCGAGGGGACCGGGCGCGGGATCGCCCGGCGGCTCCGCCGGAGCCGCGCCGCGGCCCGCCGAGCCCGAGGCCTCGGCCTGCTTGCGCGCCTCCCGTGCCTCGGGCCGGTTCAGCTGGGTCCAGGCCGACGACATCACCACGAGGCCGCCGGCGATGCGCAGCGCCCCCAGGGTGACGCCGAAGAAGTTCAGGATCGGCGTGCCCGCCCAGAGGGCGCCGAGCATCACCAGGGCGGCGTAGACGCCGATCCGGCGCGACAGCAGCACGCGCTCGGCGTGGCTGAAGGCGCCCGCCACCTGGGCGAAGATGAAGGCGCCCCCGATCGGGTTCACGATCGAGAACAGGGCCGACAGGGCCAGCAGGAATTGCTGGGTGGTGAAGTCGAGGCTCATCGGGGTCAACCCGGGGAGGGGGCCGGCACCAGCACCCGGGCCGGCGCGAGGCGGCGGGCGCGCCGCACCTGCTGCACGGCGACCGGCCGGTAGAGCTGCTTCGTCGCGTCGACCACGTGCAGGCCCGCGAAGGGCAGGGACAGGCCGGTGCCGAGCCACTCCCAGGCGGGTCCGGTGCGCAGCATCAGGCGCGAGCGGGCCGGCGGCATGTACAGGGTCTCGGCCCAGCTCACCGGCGAGAACAGCGTCTCGCGCATGAGCCGCCCGAGCTGCGAGCGGCTGTAGGGCTGCCCGTGGCCGAACGGCGTCGCCTCCCGGCGGGCCCAGACGCCCCGGCGGTTGGGCACCACGAGGATCATGCGGCCGCCCGGCGTGAGGGTCCGCCAGACCTCCTGCAGCAGCTCCGTCGGGCTCTCCACCGATTCGAGGGCGTGGACCAGGATGACCCGGTCGATGGCGGCCTCCGGCAGCGGCATCATGGTGGGATCGGCGAGCGCCGCGCAGGAGCGCCCGGTGCTCGGCCAGTTCACCACGCCCTGCGAGGCCGGCATGAAGGCGAGGGTGCGCTCGGCGATGCAGTGGACCGGCCCGAGATACGGCGTGGCGTAGCCGATCCCGAGGACGCGCAGCCCCGAGACCGAGCCGAGGAAGTCGTGGAGCGCGCGGCCGACCACGCGGTGCGTCGTGCGGCCCAGAGGGCTGGCGTAGAAGGCCCGCAAGCCGTTGACGTCGAGACGCATGAGGGAACAGGAGATCGCGGACGGAACGGTCGTCGTACTCAATGGTGAGCCGCGCGCGCCGCGGCAAGCGCCGGAGGAACCCGGCCGGACCATCACCTGTTCACGGCAACAGTTTTCGCGCCGCCCCGCGCCCGTTCGCGCTCCTGGGAGACTCCGTCCGATGGCCGCCGAGACCGAGATTCGCACCTTCCTCTGCCGCAGCGACAATATCGGCGTGCTGATCCGCGATCCGCAGACGGGCGCCTGCGCGGCGATCGACGTGCCGGAAGCCGGACCGGTTTTCCGGGCCCTGAACGAGACCGGCTGGCGGCTGACCGACATCCTCGTGACGCACCGGCACGGCGACCACGTCGAGGGCATCCCGGAGGTGAAGCGGGCGACCGGCGCCCGGGTGGTCGCCCCCGCCAAGGCCGGCGACGCGGTCCCGCAGGTGGACGTGACCGTGCGGGAGGGCGACACGGTCACGGTCGGCCGCCTCGAGGCGCAGGTCTGGGAGACGCCCGGCCACTGCGCCGACCACGTGACCTACTGGTTCGCGCAGGCCGGCCTCGTCTGCGCCGGCGACACCCTGTTCACCCTGGGCTGCGGCCGGGTGATGGAGAGCCCGCCGGAGACGCTCTACCGCTCGCTGCGCCGCTTCGACGACCTGCCCGACGCGACGCAGGTCTTCAGCGGCCACGACTACGTACTCTCCAACGCCCGCTTCGCCCTGGCGGCCGATCCCAACAACCCGGACCTGAGGGCGCGCCTCGCCGAGGCCGAGCGCGCCCAGGCCGAGGGCCGCTTCCTCATCCCCTCGACCATGGGTGCGGAGCGGGCGACCAACCCGTTCCTGCGGAGCGGGCAGCCGGCCCTCGCGAAATCCGTCGACCTGCCGCCGCAGAGCGATCCCGAGGCCGTGTTCGTCGCCTTGCGGGCGTGGAAGAACCGCTTCTGACGCAGGTGATAACGAGAAAAATTTGTTGCCTTCTCAAGGCAAACTGACACATAGGGGTGTTTAAGCGGTCCTAATCCGCTCAGGTAACCGGGCTCCCGGGGGGAAGCCGTAACGTCAACGCGAAGCGCCGGGACGCTTCAGCCGGTATGATGGGGGTCCGTCTCGCCCTACCACCTGTCCACTTCCCGCCTTCCGCTTCCTTTCCTCAAGCCAGAGTCCGACGGGTCCAAGGAGGAGGCGCTCAGCGCCAAGGCCAAGATTACCGTCGCCGACGCCGAATCCGGCACACTCCGCGAGACGGGTGAGGCGGTCAGTCCTGCCCGCCCGCGGGCGCCGGTCGCGGCCGATGTGCGGCTGCTCGGGATCGCCACCGAGCATCTCTCGCGGCTCGGTCCCAAGCGCGTGACGGTCGTGGCCGTCGCCGCCGAGGCCGGCATGACGCACGCGAACGTCTACCGCTACTTCCCGTCGAAGGACGCGCTCCTCGACGCGGTGGCGGGCCGCTGGCTCCGCGAGGTCGAGGCCCGGCTCGCCGGCATCGCCGACGCGCCCGACCCCGCCGACGACAAGATCGAGCGGCTCCTGACCGCCCTGGCGACGGTCCAGCGGGACGCCCTGTTCGACGAGCCGAACCTGTTCGCGGTCCATCTCGACGCCACCGTGTCGGCCCGCCCGATCGCCCGGCGGCACCGCGTGCGCCTGCGCAGCCTCGTCGAGCGCGTGGTCGAGGAGGGGATCACCTCCGGGATCTTCTCGGCCCGGGACCGGGAGCGGGCGATCGCCTACATCTTCGACGCGAGCTACCGCTTCACCCATCCCCTGGCGATCCAGCACGATGCCGAGGTGCCGCGCGACCTGATCGAGGCCCGGTTCGGCGCCGTCATCCACGCGATCCAGCGGGTTCTGCGCTCCGGCATCCTCTGATCCGCCGCTCCCAGAACAGGATATTCCGAAGGCCCGGACACCCCGTCCGGGCCTTCGTCGTTCGCGCGGCCCGACGCGCTTCTTCACGCCCGGCGCGAACCGAAATGACAGGTTTTCAGATCTGTCATCGCGCCTTCGGAGCGGCCGCGCGGCAGGGTGCACTGCACCTAAAACCTTCGCGACGTTGACGTTTCCGAAGGACCGTCGGGCTCCCCGGTGGCGCTCCGGCGTCCCGGACGGGTCGCCCGCGCGGCCCGCATCGGGTTGAAGCCACGGTGCTTTTCGGCCACACAGCCGCGCAGATTTCAGAGTGGCGAATCCGGCCTCGGACCCTGACGGACGAGCAGCCCCGGCCTCGCGCAACGCATCACCGAAGTCGAACGCAGCGGAGACACATCCGACATGGCTCGCAACAAGATCGCGCTCATCGGTGCCGGCCAGATCGGCGGCACCCTGGCCCTTCTGGCCGGCCTCAAGGATCTCGGGGACGTGGTGCTGTTCGACATCGTCGACGGCGTGCCGCAGGGCAAGGCCCTCGACATCGCCGAGGCCGCCCCGGTCGAGGGCTTCGACGCGCGGTACGCGGGCGCCAGCGACTACGCCGCCATCAAGGACGCCGACGTGGTGATCGTCACCGCCGGCGTGCCGCGCAAGCCCGGCATGAGCCGCGACGACCTGATCGGCATCAACCTCAAGGTGATGCAGGCCGTCGGCGAGGGCATCAAGACCCACGCGCCGAACGCCTTCGTGATCTGCATCACCAACCCGCTCGACGCCATGGTCTGGGCGCTGCAGAAGTTCTCCGGCGTCCCGACCAACAAGATCGTCGGCATGGCCGGCGTGCTGGATTCGGCGCGCTTCCGCCACTTCCTCGCCGAGGAGTTCAAGGTCTCGGTGGAGGACGTGACGGCCTTCGTGCTCGGCGGCCACGGCGACGACATGGTCCCGCTGACCCGCTACTCCACGGTGGCGGGCGTGCCGCTGACCGACCTCGTCAAGCTCGGCTGGACCACCCAGGAGAAGCTCGACGCCATGGTCGAGCGCACCCGCAAGGGCGGCGGCGAGATCGTCAACCTGCTCAAGACCGGCTCGGCCTTCTACGCGCCCGCCGCCTCCGCCATCGCCATGGCCGAGAGCTACCTGCGCGACAAGAAGCGGGTCCTGCCCTGCGCCGCCTACCTCGACGGCCAGTACGGCGTGAAGGGCATGTTCATCGGCGTGCCGATCGTGATCGGCGCGAACGGCGTCGAGCGCGTGCTCGAGGTGACCTTCGACGACGCCGAGAAGGCCATGTTCGACAAGTCCGTCGCCTCGGTGACGGGCCTCATCGAGGCCTGCAAGGGCGTCGACAGCAACCTCGCCTGACCGGTAAGCGGATACCGGGCAGCGCGTAGCGTTCGGAGATTCGACTCTCGATCGCTCGATTCCTCTACGCGCCGCCCGCTGCCACCTATTCGCTCCTCCCTACGAGGCTCCGATGAATATCCACGAATATCAGGCCAAGGCCGTGCTGAAGGAGTTCGGCCTGCCCGTCTCCCGCGGCGTGGCCATCTTCAACCCGTCGGAGGCCGAGGCCGCCGCCAAGGAGCTCGGCGGTCCCGTCTGGGTCGTGAAGAGCCAGATCCACGCGGGCGGCCGCGGCAAGGGCACCTTCAAGGGCGCGCCCGAGGGCGCCAAGGGCGGCGTGCGCGTCACCAAGTCGATCGACGAGGTCAAGCAGTTCGCCGGCGAGATGCTCGGCCAGACGCTGGTGACCATCCAGACCGGCCCGGCCGGCAAGCAGGTCAACCGCCTCTACATCGAGGAAGGCGCCCAGATCGCCGAGGAATTCTACCTCTCGATGCTGGTCGACCGCGCCACGGGCGGCGTCGCCTTCGTGGTCTCCACCGAGGGTGGCATGGACATCGAGGCGGTCGCCCACGACACGCCCGAGAAGATCCACACGATCGCGGTCGATCCGGCCACCGGCGTGATGCCCCACCACGGCCGCGCCGTCGCCAAGGCGCTCGGCCTGTCGGGCGCCCAGGCCAAGGAGGCCGCCGCGCTCACCGAGAAGCTCTACGCGGCCTTCGTGGCCAAGGACATGAGCCTCCTCGAGATCAACCCGCTGGTGCTGACCGCCGACGGGCACCTCAAGTGCCTCGACGCCAAGATGGCCTTCGACTCGAACGCCCTCTACCGGCACGCCGACATCGTCGCCCTGCGCGACGAGACCGAGGAGGACGCCAAGGAGATCGAGGCGTCGAAGTACGACCTCGCCTACATCGCGCTCGACGGCACGATCGGCTGCATGGTCAACGGCGCCGGCCTCGCCATGGCGACACTCGACATCATCAAGCTCTACGGCGAGGAGCCGGCGAACTTCCTCGATGTCGGCGGCGGCGCCTCGGAGGAGAAGGTCACGGCGGCGTTCAAGATCATCACCGCCGACCCGAACGTGAAGGGGATCCTCGTCAACATCTTCGGCGGGATCATGAAGTGCGACGTGATCGCCAACGGCGTGATCGCGGCCGTGAAGGCGGTGGGCCTGCAGGTCCCGCTGGTGGTGCGCCTCGAGGGCACCAACGTGGAGCAGGGCAAGGCCATCATCCGCAACTCGGGCCTCAACGTGATCCCGGCGGACGACCTCGACGACGCCGCCCAGAAGATCGTCGCCGCCGTGAAGGGAGCCTGACCATGTCGGTGATGATCGACGCCAACACCAAGGTCATCTGCCAGGGCTTCACCGGCAAGAACGGGACCTTCCACTCCGAGCAGGCCATCGCGTACGGCACCAAGATGGTCGGTGGCACGAGCCCCGGCAAGGGCGGCTCCAGCCATCTCGGCCTGCCGGTGTTCGACACGGTCGCGGAGGCCCGCGAGGCCACGGGCGCCGAGGCCTCGGTGGTCTACGTGCCGCCGCCCGGCGCCGCCGACGCGATCTGCGAGGCGATCGCCGCCGAGGTGCCGCTGATCGTCTGCATCACGGAGGGCATCCCGGTGCTCGACATGGTGCGGGTGAAGCGGGCGCTCACCGGCTCGAAGTCGCGACTCGTCGGGCCGAACTGCCCCGGCATCGTCACGGCCGGCGAGTCGAAGATCGGCATCATGCCGGCCAACATCTTCCGGCCGGGCTCCGTCGGCATCGTGTCCCGCTCGGGCACGCTGACCTACGAGGCGGTGTTCCAGACCTCCAATGCCGGCCTCGGCCAGACGACGGCGGTGGGCATCGGCGGCGACCCGGTGAAGGGCACCGAGTTCATCGACGTGCTGGAGCTGTTCCTCGCCGACCCGAAGACCGAGTCGATCGTGATGATCGGCGAGATCGGCGGCTCGGCCGAGGAGGAGGCGGCGCAGTTCCTGAAGGACGAGGCCAAGCGCGGGCGGAAGAAGCCGATGGTCGGCTTCATCGCCGGCCGCACGGCGCCTCCGGGCCGCCGCATGGGCCATGCCGGCGCGATCATCTCGGGCGGCAAGGGCGGCGCCGAGGACAAGATCGCCGCCATGGAGGCCGCGGGCATCCGCGTGTCGCCGTCGCCGGCCCGGCTGGGCTCGACGCTCGTCGAGGTCCTGAAGGGCTGAGGCAAGCGCGCCTGCGTTGCGGCCATCGCAGGGCCGCGACGCCCATATCGGGCGTGCAGACGATTTCAGCGGGGCGGTCACCCGCCCCGTTTCGGTTTGAGGGCGATCCGCCGCGCGGACGGGGAGCCCGGAGGGCAGGGGAGCCTGCCCGCGCGATCAGGATGGACGCACCATGGCACGCCAGGACGTGAACGAAGCGCTCCTCGAAACCTCGTTCCTCTACGGCGCCAACGCCGCCTACATCGAGGAATTGCAGGCGGCCTACGCCCGCAACCCGTCCTCGGTGGATCCGGAGTGGCAGGCCTTCTTCAAGGGGCTCGGCGAGGACGAGACCCTGGTCGAGAAGAACGCCGCCGGCGCCTCCTGGGAGCGGCCGAACTGGCCGGTGCCGCTCAACGGCGAGCTGGTCTCGGCGCTGGACGGCAACTGGGGCGCCCTGGAGAAGGCGATCGGCGACAAGATCGTCGCCCGCGAGGGCAAGGACACCAAGCCCGGCAAGCCGCAGGACAGCGTCACGGCGACCACCGGCGTCTCGGTGGAGCAGGCGACGAAGGACTCGGTGCGGGCGATCATGCTGATCCGCTCCTACCGCATGCGCGGCCACCTCCACGCCAAGCTCGACCCGCTGGGTCTCGCGCCGCGCGGCGACCACGAGGAGTTGCACCCGCAGCATTACGGCTTCCAGGAGAGCGACTGGGACCGCCCGATCTTCCTCGACAACGTGCTTGGCCTCCAGTTCGGCACGATCCGCGAGATCGTCGACATCCTGGAGCGGACCTACTGCCAGACCCTCGGCGTCGAGTTCATGCACATCTCCGACCCCGCCGAGAAGGCGTGGATCCAGGAGCGCATCGAGGGCAAGGACAAGGAGATCTCCTTCACCCCCGAGGGCCGTCGCGCCATCCTCAACAAGCTGATCGAGGCCGAGGGCTTCGAGAAGTTCCTGGACCTCAAGTACACCGGGACCAAGCGCTTCGGCCTCGACGGCGGCGAGTCGATGATCCCGGCGCTGGAGCAGATCATCAAGCGCGGCGGCGCGCTGGGCGTCCGCGAGATCGTGCTGGGCATGGCCCATCGCGGCCGGCTCAACGTGCTCACCAACGTGATGGCCAAGCCGTTCCGGGCGGTGTTCCACGAGTTCAAGGGCGGCTCGGCCTCCCCGGCCGAGGTCGAGGGCTCGGGCGACGTGAAGTACCACCTGGGCGCGTCCTCGGACCGCGCCTTCGACGGCAACAACGTTCACCTGTCGCTGACCGCCAACCCGTCGCACCTCGAGATCGTCGACCCGGTCGTGCTCGGTAAGGTCCGCGCCAAGCAGGACCAGTGGGCCAAGCCCAACATCGAGCGCCGCACGGTGCTGCCGCTCCTGATCCACGGCGACGCGGCCTTCGCGGGCCAGGGCGTGGTCGCGGAGTGCTTCGGCCTGTCGGGCCTGAAGGGCCACCGCACCGGCGGATCGGTCCACTTCATCATCAACAACCAGATCGGCTTCACGACCGATCCGCGCTTCTCCCGCTCCTCGCCCTACCCGTCCGACGTCGCCAAGATGGTCGAGGCGCCGATCTTCCACTGCAACGGCGACGACCCCGAGGCCGTCACCTTCGCGGCGAAGGTCGCGGTCGAGTACCGCCAGAAGTTCGGCAAGCCGGTCGTAATCGACATGCTGTGCTACCGCCGCTTCGGCCACAACGAGGGCGACGAGCCGGCCTTCACCCAGCCGAAGATGTACCAGCGGATCCGCAAGCACCCGTCGGTGCTGGAGAATTACGGCCGCAAGCTGGTCGAGAACGGCTCCGTCACCCAGGAGGCGCTCGACGCCCGCAAGGCCGAGTTCCGCGGGATGCTCGACAGCGAGCTCGACGTCGCCAACAACTACAAGGCCAACAAGGCCGACTGGCTCGACGGCCGCTGGTCCGGCGTGAAGGCCGTGCACGAGGACGTGGACGATCCGCGCCGCGGCCGCACCGCCGTTCCGGCCGAGACCCTGCAGGAGATCGCCCGCAGGATCACCCAGGTGCCGCCGGGCTTCCACCTGCACCGCACGATCCAGCGCTTCATGGACAACCGCGCCAAGGCGGTGGAGACCGGGATCGGCGTCGACTGGGCGACCGCCGAGGCCCTGGCCTTCGGGGCAACGCTCCTCGACGGCAACCGGGTCCGGCTGTCCGGCCAGGACGTCGAGCGCGGCACCTTCTCGCAGCGCCACGCGGTGGTGATCGATCAGGAGAACGAGCAGCGCTACACGCCGCTCAACTCGATCCGCGAGGGGCAGGCCTCGATCGAGATCATCAACTCGATGCTCTCCGAGGAGGCGGTGCTCGGCTTCGAGTACGGCTACTCGCTCGCCGAGCCGAACGCCCTGGTCCTCTGGGAAGCCCAGTTCGGCGACTTCGCCAACGGCGCCCAGGTGGTGATCGATCAGTTCATCGCGTCCGGCGAGCGCAAGTGGCTGCGCATGTCCGGCCTCGTCCTGCTGCTGCCGCACGGCTACGAGGGGCAGGGGCCCGAGCACTCGTCCGCCCGCCTGGAGCGCTACCTCCAGGCCTGCGCCGAGGACAACATGCAGGTCGCCAACGTCACGACGCCGGCGAACTACTTCCACATCCTGCGCCGGCAGCTGAAGCGCGACTTCCGCAAGCCGCTGGTGCTGATGACGCCGAAGTCGCTGCTGCGCCACAAGCGCGCCGTCTCGAACCTCGACGCGCTCGCCGAGGGCTCGACCTTCCACCGCGTCCTGTGGGACGACGCCGAGGAGGAGGGGGCGCAGAACAAGCTCGTGCGCGACGACAAGATCCGCCGCGTCGTGCTCTGCTCCGGCAAGGTCTACTACGACCTCCTGGAGGAGCGGGAGAAGCGCGGCCTCAACGACATCTACCTGATGCGCGTCGAGCAGCTCTACCCGTTCCCGCTGAAGGCGCTGGCCAACGAGATGGGCCGCTTCCGCAACGCCGACGTGATCTGGTGCCAGGAGGAGCCCAAGAACATGGGCGCCTGGTCCTTCGTCGAGCCCTATCTCGAGTGGGTGCTCGGCCAGGCCGGCTCCGCGGTGAAGCGCGCCCGCTACGTCGGCCGTCCGGCTTCCGCCTCCACGGCGGTCGGCCAGATGTCGAAGCACCAGGCGCAGCTCCAGGCCTTCCTCAACGAGGCCCTGGCGGTCTGATCGTCCGGCCATGGCCTACTTCCTGCTCCGTCTGGAACCGCCCCGCCCGAGCTTCCCGTTCGACGCGACGGAGGCCGAGAAGGCGCTGTTCTCGGCGCATTCCGGCTACTGGATGGAGCAGGCGGCCGCCGGCACCGCCATCGCGGTCGGGCCCGTCTTCGAGCCCGGCGGCACCTGGGGCCTGGCCCTGGTCGAGGCCGACGACGCGGCCGGGGCCGAGGCGCTCGGCGAAGCAGATCCCGTCCTGATGGCGCAGGCAGGCTTCCGGTACACCGTCTCGCCCGTTCCATCCCTGATCCTGCGGCGCTGACGTCGCGGCCCGACATCCAGAGGAGGCCCCCCGCGGGGCAGAAGAGCATGGCAACCGACATCCTCGTCCCGACCCTCGGCGAATCCGTGAGCGAGGCCACCATCGGCCGCTGGTTCAAGAAGCCCGGCGACACGGTCGCGGCCGACGAGCCGATCGTCGAGCTCGAGACCGACAAGGTCACGCTGGAGGTGAACGCCCCGGCGGCCGGCCAGCTCGGCGAGATCCTGGTCAAGGACGGCGAGACCGTGGAGCCCGGCGCCCTGCTCGGCTCGATCGTCGAGGCCGGTGCAGGCGCCGGCAAGAAGGCCGCCCCGAAGGAGGCCGCCGAGACCAAGGCCGAGAGCCGGAGCGAGGCCCCGAAGGCCGCCGCGCCCGCCAGGGCCGAGGCCCCGGCCCAGGAATCCTCCGCCGGCTACGGCAACCACGGCGACGCCGCCGCGCCCGCGGCCCAGCAGCGTCCGGTCGGCGACAACGGTCCGGCTGTGGCGAAGCTCGCCCGGGAGTCGGGCGTCGACCCGTCGTCCGTCAACGGGTCCGGCAAGGACGGCCGCGTCACCAAGGGGGACATGCTCGGCGCCATCGCCAAGGGGCCGGCCCCGTCGGCGCCCGCCAAGGAAGCCCGCCCGACCCTGCCGCGCGCGCCCTCGGCGCCGGACGACGCCGCGCGCGAGGAACGCGTGCGCATGACGAAGCTGCGCCAGACCATCGCGCGCCGCCTCAAGGACGCGCAGGACACCGCGGCGATGCTGACGACGTTCAATGACGTCGACATGTCGGCCGTGATGGCGATGCGCAGCCAGTACAAGGACATCTTCGAGAAGAAGCACGGCACGAAGCTCGGCTTCATGGGCTTCTTCACCAAGGCGGTGATCGGCGCCCTCAAGGACGTGCCGGCGGTCAACGCCGAGATCGACGGGCAGGACCTCGTCTACAAGAACTACTACCACATCGGCATCGCGGTCGGCACCGATAAGGGCCTCGTCGTCCCGGTCGTGCGCGACGCCGACGACCTGTCGATCGCCGGCATCGAGAAGAAGATCGCCGGCTTCGGCAAGAAGGCCCGCGACGGCAAGCTCTCCATCGAGGAGATGCAGGGCGGCACCTTCACGATCACCAACGGCGGCATCTACGGCTCGCTGATGTCGACGCCGATCCTCAACGCGCCGCAATCGGGCATCCTCGGCATGCACCGCATCGAGGAGCGCCCGGTGGTCCGCGCCGGAAAGATCGAGGCGCGGCCGATGATGTACCTTGCCCTGTCGTACGACCATCGCATCGTCGACGGTAAGGAGGCCGTGACCTTCCTGGTGCGGGTCAAGGAGGCGCTGGAGGATCCGGCGCGCCTCGTGCTGGACCTCTGAGGCAGCCATGTCGGGCGCTGAGAACAGGGTCGCGATCGTCACCGGCGGCAGCCGCGGCATCGGCCGCGCGGTGGCGCTGCTCCTGGCGGAGCGCGGCTACACCGTGTGCCTGAGCTACGTGTCGGACGCGGCCGCGGCGCAGGACGTGGTGGACGCGATCGCGGCCCAGGGCGGACACGCGCTCGCCGTGAAGGGCGACGTCGGCGACGAGGCCGACGTCATCGCCCTGTTCAAGGCGGCCGACGGCCTCGGCCGCCTCGCGGCGCTCGTCAACAATGCCGGGGTGGTCGACGTGAAGTCGGACGTCGCCGACATGAGCGTCACCCGCCTGCAGCGCATGATGACCACCAACGTGGTCGGCAGCTTCCTCTGCGCGCGGGAGGCGGTGCGGCGCATGTCGACCAAGCGCGGCGGGGCGGGGGGCGCGATCGTAAACCTGTCCTCGGTGGCGGCGCGCCTCGGCGGCCCCGGTCAGTTCGTGGACTACGCCGCCTCCAAGGGCGCCATCGACTCGCTGACGGTCGGGCTCGCCCGCGAGGTCGCCGCCGAGGGCATCCGGGTCAACGCGGTGGCGCCCGGCATCATCGCCACCGAGATCCACGCCAGCGGCGGCGAGCCCGACCGGGTGGAGCGCCTCGGCCCGGGCGTCCCGATGAAGCGGGCCGGCACCGCGGAGGAGGTGGCCGCACCGATCGTGTGGCTGCTCTCGGAGGAGGCCTCCTACACCACGGGCGCCATCCTCGACATCGGCGGCGGCCGCTGAGCCTCAGCCCGACCTGACATTCCCTGCCCGTCCCACACGCGGCACGACCGAGCGGAAGCGAAGCCTCATGTCCTACGATCTCGTCGTCATCGGTACCGGTCCCGGCGGCTACGTCTGCGCGATCCGCGCGGCGCAGCTCGGCCTGCGGACCGCGGTGGTCGAGAAGCGCGCGACGCACGGCGGCACCTGCCTCAACGTCGGCTGCATCCCGTCCAAGGCCCTGCTGCACGCGTCCGAGGCCTTCGAGGAGGCCAACACGCACTTCGCCGATCTCGGCATCGACGTCGGCACGCCGAAGCTCGACCTGAAGAAGATGATGGCGTTCAAGGCCGAGGGCGTCGCCGGCAACACCAAGGGCGTCGAGTTCCTGCTCAAGAAGAACAAGGTCGACACCTTCCACGGCACCGGCCGGATCGCGGGCGCCGGCCGCGTCGAGGTCATCGCCGAGGACGGCGGCAACCGGATGCTCGAGACCAAGAGCATCGTCATCGCCACCGGCTCGGACGTGGCGCGCCTGCCCGGCGTCACCATCGACGAGAAGGTCGTGGTCTCCTCCACCGGCGCCCTCGAGCTCGACCGAGTGCCCAAGAAGCTCCTCGTCATCGGCGCCGGCGTGATCGGGCTGGAGCTGGGCTCCGTCTGGCGCCGGCTCGGCTCCGAGGTGACCGTGGTCGAGTATCTCGACCGGGTCCTGCCCGGCATGGACGGCGAGGTCGGCAAGCAGTTCCAGCGGATCCTGACCAAGCAGGGCATCGCCTTCAAGCTGTCCACCAAGGTGACCGGCGTCGAGGTCGGCAAGAAGGGCGGCGCGACGGTCACGGTCGAGCCGGCCGCGGGGGGCGCCGCCGAGACGCTTCAGGCGGACGTGGTCCTCGTCTGCATCGGCCGGACGCCCTACACGGAGGGCCTCGGCCTCGACACGGTCGGCGTCCAGCGGGACGACAAGGGCCGGGTCCTCACCGATTCCCACTACGCCACCAACGTGACCGGGATCTACGCCATCGGCGACGTCATCGCCGGCCCGATGCTCGCCCACAAGGCCGAGGACGAGGGCGTGGCGATCGCCGAGATGCTGGCCGGCCAGTCCGGCCACGTGAACTACGGCGTGATCCCGAACGTGGTCTACACGTTCCCGGAGGTCGCCTCGGTGGGCAAGACCGAGGAGGAGCTGAAGAAGGACGGCATCGCCTACAACGCCGGCAAGTTCCCGTTCACGGCCAATGGCCGGGCCAAGGCGAACGGCACCACGGACGGGTTCGTGAAGGTGCTCGCCGACGCCCAGACCGACCGGGTGCTCGGTGTGCACATCGTCGGCGCGGATGCCGGCAACCTGATCGCCGAGGTGGCGGTGGCGATGGAGTTCGGCGCCTCGTCGGAGGATATCGCCCGCACCTGCCACGCGCACCCGACGCTGACCGAAGCCGTCAAGGAAGCCGCGCTGGCGGTGAACAAGCGCGCGATCCACGTCTGACGGACCACGTCTGACGGGCGAAGGCCCACGGCGGCACGCGTTCGATGGCTCGGCAGGCTGAGCCGTCAGCTCGAAGGGCCGCGGGCCTCGCCCCTGCGCGGCCCGTCGGGGGAAGCCCCGGCGCGGGATCAGGCGATCTTGCGCCGGGGATTGGGCAGGTCGGCGATCCGCAGCAGCGCGCTCGGCGCGGGCGGGGCCGTCAGGGCGTTCAGGAGGTACGGCCGGCGCAGGCCCAGCGCGTTGTGCAGGGCGAGATCGATGTCGCGGGCGTAGAACGGCATCCGCAGCACGGCGTCGACGCCGAAGTAGCGGCCGGCCTGGGCGACGGGCTCCAGTTCGGACGTGGTCAGCAGGGTGATCCGGGTCGGGAGGCCCAGGGGCTGGATCTGGCAGGCCAGTTCGAGCCCGTCGATGCCGCCGAGCTTCACGTCGATGAAGGCGAAGTCGTAGGCGGCGAGCTTCAGCTGCTTGAGAGCGTGGCGGCCGTCATCCGTCTCGTCGAGCTCGATCGCGAAGCCGCTGCGCGCCACGACGCGGCTGATCGCCGAACGCCCGGCCGGGGTCGAGCAGGCGAGCAAGGCCCGTGTCGGCGCGCGACGGCGGGCATCCGCGTGGAGCAGCTGCTCGATATGGCTCGGGTCGAGGGGCGTCTTCAGCACCTCGTAGGCCCCGAGGCTCGTGGCGATCTCCTGCCAGTGCGGCAGCACGCGGGTCGCCACCAGCACCAGGCAGGGGGGCTCCGCACCCGCGCGACGCGCGACGGCGACCGCCTCGGGTCCGCTGAGGTCGTCGAGCTGCAGCCCGACGAAGGCCAGGGTCGGACGGTGGCGGAGGAGAATGTCGCAGAGGGCCTGACCCGAGGTCGCCTCGTCGATCACGGCGCCGGGATCGAACCGCAGGACGATCTCCCTCAGGGAGAGGCGGCGTCCCGGATCGCAGTCCGCGATCACGACACGTGCCGGCGCCCTCCCATCCTGAAGATCCATGACGCCCGCCCAAGCCGATCCCGTTCGTTGCCCATAATGGCCGAGGATCGTGACGAAGCTCTTAAAGAGCGCGGCTATGCACTAGGCGAAACGGATGACGCGCCTATAGCCGCCGATGAGCTCTCTCGAAGTCCAAGTTTTTAGCAATCTTGGTCAATGGCCGGCCCTCGGGTGGGCCGCCGCGTAGGCGCTCATGAGACGGGCGGCGTCGACCTGCGTGTAGAGCTGCGTCGTGGACAGGGAAGCGTGGCCCAGGAGTTCCTGGATCGCGCGCAGCTCGCCCTGGCGCGCCAGCAGATGGGTTGCGAAGGAATGCCGCAGGGCGTGCGGCGTGGCGCTCTCGGGCAAGCCCAGGGCGCCGCGGGCGCGCGCGACCGTGTACTGGATGATGCGCGGCGAGAGCGGGCCGCCCCGGGCACCGAGGAACAGCGGCCCCTCCGGCGGCAGCGGCAGGGGACAGGCGGCGACGTAGTCGGCCACGGCCTGCGCCACGACGGGCAGGATCGGCACCATGCGCTGCTTGCCGCCCTTGCCGAGCACGGTGACCTGATCGACGCCCGGCAGGGGGGCGTCGCGGCGACTCAGGCCCAGCGCCTCGGAGATGCGCAGTCCCGCGCCGTAGAGCAGCGCCAGCACGGCGGCGTCCCGGGCCAGGACCCAGGGCTCCCGCTCCTCGCCGGCGCGGATCGCAGTATCGGTCAGCGCCACCGCGGCGGAGACGGGCAGGGGGCGTGGAAGCCGCCGCGGAACCTTGGGCGAGCGCACGCCGCCCAGGGCCGAGACGGTGCCGAAGCCCTCGCGCTCGAGGAAGCGGGCGAAGGAGCGCAGGCCTGCCAGCATGCGCATCAGCGAGCGCCCCGAGACCTCGTCGGCCCGGCGCGCGGCCATGAAGCCGCGGATGTCCCGCACCTTGAGCCCGATCAGCATCGGGATCGTCGGTGTCCCCTGACGGGACGCGAGGTGGTGGAGGAACTGGCGAAGGTCGCGCCCGTAGGCCTCGACGGTGTTGGACGACATCCGCCGCTCCCGCGCCAGCGCCTCGATCCAGGCCAGGACGGCGTCGCGAAGGCGGGCGTCACCCGGAAACAGCAGCCGGTCGCCCTGGGTCTCGTGCGTGCTCGCGTGCGTGCTCATGGCGACACTCGACCGGATCCGCGTTGCCGGGAGCTTAATGCCGGTCGCCGTCCGCCCCCAGGGCCGGGCTCGTGCCGCGCGGCGCGCCGTGCCAAGCTGACCCGATGAGCCTCCTCGCCTACGCGGCCGCCGCCCTCGCCGAGATCGCCGGCTGCTTCGCGTTCTGGGCCTGGATGCGGCTCGGACGGTCGGCCTGGTGGACGCTTCCGGGTCTCGCCTCGCTGGCGGCCTTCGCGGCCCTGCTGACCCTCGTGGACAGCCCGGCGGCGGGGCGCACCTTCGCGGCCTACGGCGGCGTCTACGTGGCGGCCTCGGTCCTGTGGCTGTGGCTCGCTGAGGGCCAGCGGCCCGACCGCTGGGACCTCGCGGGCAGCGCGGTCTGCCTCGCCGGAACGGCGCTGATCCTCCTCGGCCGCCGGGGGTGACAGCGGCGCGGCAGCGCACCGTGCCGGGACGGCCACAGGTGGCAACCTCCGCGGCCGGAACCTTGGTGAAACCAAGCGTTCACGATACGTACGGCAGCCTCGGGCCGTTCACCGAGCCGTGGAGCCCCATGACCAGCCCCGTCCGCATTCTCGGCATCGATCCCGGACTCCGCCGCACCGGCTGGGGCCTGATCACCGCGCAGGGTACGAAGCTCACCTACGGCGATTGCGGGGTCGTGACCTCGGACGGGGAGCTTCCGCTGGCCCTGCGCCTGCGGGAGCTGTTCGAGGGGATCGGCCGCATCGTCGAGGCCGTGCGGCCCGACGAGGTCGCCGTGGAGGAGACCTTCGTCAACAAGGACGCCCAGGCGACGCTCAAGCTGGGCCACGCGCGGGCGATGGCGCTGCTCGTGCCGGCCCTCGCCGGCCTGCCGGTGTTCGAGTACGCCCCCAACCTGATCAAGAAGACCGTGGCGGGCTCCGGCCACGCCGAGAAGGTGCAGATCCAGGCGATGGTCCGCTTCCTTCTGCCGAAGGCGGAGTTCCGCGTCGCGGACGCCGCCGACGCGCTGGCCATCGCGATCACCCATGCCAGTCACCGGGACGCCCACGCGCTGCGGCAGGCGCATCTGCCGGGGGGCAAGCGCCGCTCGCTCACCGGTCAGGCGGCCGCGGGACAGGGGCTCGCAGGGAAGGGATTCTCCGCCGCCGCCGCCGCGCGCATCGAGGCCGCGCTGGCGAAACAAGGCTGACGGGATCGGGAAGGACTTGGTGGGGGAAGTAGGACTCGAACCTACGAAGCTTACGCAGCGGATTTACAGTCCGCCCCCTTTGCCGCTCGGGACATTCCCCCAAGGCGGGCATCGCCCGCGGCGCCCTTATGGTGAGGGGTGGGCCGGGTGTCAACGCTTATGGTGCACCGATCCGGCCCGGCGGGTGCGGCAATCGTGGAGAGCGGGGCGGTTTCGCCCGAAAGCGCCGCGCCCGCGGCTCCGCCGCCGGGACGAAAACGCGAACGTTCCGCGACTGCGGGGATTCACAAAGGAATCCGGATCGGCCACGGTGCGCCGATGTCGCCCTGCTTCGCCGGCCCTTGACCCGTCCCGCCCCGTCCCTGCGGTCGCACCAGCGCACGCTGATGGCCCTGGTCGCGGCCATGGCGAGCGGGGAGGCGGCCCATGTCCGGAAGATCCTGGCCGCGGTCACCCCCGGCGGCGGCAAGTCGCTGCTGCCGGTCATCGCCGCGCACCGGCTGATCGCGGCGGGGCTCGTCGAGCGCGTGGTCTGGGTGGTGCCGCGGGATTCGCTGCGGTTGCAGGCCGAGGAGGCCTTCGCCGATCCGCTCTGGCGCGCGGCCTTCGGGCACGCCCTCAGCGTGCGGGCGGCCGACAACGAGCGCGACCCGGCGCGGGGTCTGGCCGGCTACGTCACCACCTATCAGGCGGTCGCGGCCGCCCCGGCGCTCCACCTCGCGGAGGCGCGGGCGCACCGCACCCTGCTGGTGGTCGACGAGGTCCATCACCTGCCGGTCCCCGGCCGCCCGGGCGCCGACGACCCCTCCGCGGAGGATGCCGAGGCCGGGGCGTGGTCCCGCGCGATGCTGCCCGTCATGGAGGCGGCGACCGTGCGCCTGTACCTGTCCGGAACGCTGGAGCGGGCGGACGGGCGGCGGATCCTCGGGCTGCCCTACCGACCCGCCGGGCCCGGCCGCGGTCCGGAGCTCGACCTCGACGCTCCCGGCCTCGCGGTGATCGGCTACTCGCGGGCGCAGGCGCTGGCCGAGCGGGCGGTGCTGCCGGTGACGTTCGGCGCCATCGACGGCGAGGCGAGCTGGCTGGAGGGCGGCCGGATCGCGGGCGACAGCCCGCGCGTCGGACCGCACCGGCTCGGCGCGGGCTCGGTCCGGATCACCACCCGGCCGGCGCTGTTCACCGCCCTGCGGACCGGGTTCGCCCGCGACCTCCTGAGCGAGGCGTTCTTCGCCACGAAGCGCCTGCGCGCCCGGCGCCGGGCCGAGCGCGAGCTCCCGCCCGGCGAGCCGGCCCGGGGACTCGGCAAGCTCCTCGTGGTGGCGCCCGATCAGGCGAGCGCGCGGGCCTATCTCGGGACCCTGCGGGACTGGATGCCGGCCGGGCAAGGCGAGCGCGATGTCCGCCTCGCGACCTCCGGCCAGGGCGACGCCCACGCGGCGCTGGCCGCGTTCCGGCTCACGCCGGAACCGGCCGTGCTGGTGACGGTGGCGATGGCCTACGAGGGCCTCGACGCCCCGGAGGTCGCGGTGGTCGCGGCCCTGACCCATATCCGCTCCCGGCCCTGGCTCGAGCAGATGCTCGCCCGGGCCACCCGGGTCGATCCCCATGCCGGGCCCTACGACGGGCAGCAGGCGCTGATCTTCCACCCGGACGACCCGCTCTTCGCGCGGTTCCGCCTCGAACTCGAGACCGAGCAGGGCAGCAGCGTCCGGCCGCCCCGCGAGCGGCCGGCGAGCGCCGTCGTGCCCGAGCGGACCCGCTGGCGCGACGACGAGCCGGGCGGGATCACGCCCCTGGAGAGCAACGCGATCGGGATGCGCTACGCCCTGCTGCGCCCGCGCCTCCCCGAACCGGTCCCCGCGGCGGCCGCGCCCGAACCGCCCTCCGTCACCGAGCGGACCCTGCGCCAGCGGCTCGCCGCCGCGGTGGCCGCCCAGGCGGTGGAGGACGAGACCTCCCTGCGCGTCCCCCGCGGCGGCAATCTCGCCCACCGCTACAACGCCGTTCTCAAGCGCGTGCTCGGCAAGGGCCGCGCGACCATGACCCTCCCGGAGCTGGAGGCGGCCCTGTCCTGGCTCGAGCGCAACCGCCTCTCCGACCATCTCGACCGCCTCGACGGCGACGCCCGCTACGCGTGGTCCGCCCGCCAGCGCCGCGGGCGCTGGCAGCCGGAGCGCGCCGCCGGCCGCTGAATCGCCCGGGAAGGAGACAGCCGTGACCGAGAGCCTGCCCGCCGCCTTCGCCGCGACACTCACCGCGTCCGAGCCGCCCAGGGGCTGGGCCGCCCCGCTCGCCGCGCTCTGGTGGCTCGCCCGGGACGGCTCCGGACCGGCCTCCGCCGCCTGGGAGCGGGCGCACCGCCTCGTCCAGGACGCCGGGGGACCCGACGCGGCCTGGGTCCATGCCCATCTCCACCGGATCGAGGGCGACGACGGCAATGCGCGCTACTGGTACGCCCGCGCCGACCGCCCGGTCCCGAACGGCACGCTCGCGGAGGAGCGGACCGCGCTCATCGCCGCCCTCTGGGCACCGTCCTGACCGCTCCGGGCGGCGCCGCGTCGACCGTCCCGGGCCCGCCGGACCGCGGAACGCCAAGGCTCACAGCCAGTTGAATGGCCGCCCGGCGCGGAGATCGGGCCTCGATTATCGGAGCGGATCCATGAGCCTCCTCGGCAGCATCGTCAGCAAGATCCTCCATCCGTTCGGTGGTGGCACCGCGGACGCCGCCCCCGCGCCCAACGCCGGCTCCGGCGGCCCGGCCGGCACGAGCACGCCCTCGACCCCGTCGGCCCCCGGCACGGCCGGCGGCAGCGAGCCGGTGGACGTCGAGGCGGTGCTCACCAGCCTCGCCGAGAAGAACCCGCAGAAGCTCGACTGGCGCCACTCGATCGTCGACCTGATGAAGCTGCTGGGCCTCGATTCCGGCCTCGCCTCGCGCAAGCAGCTCGCCGACGAGCTCCACTACACCGGCGACAAGGACGATTCGGCGAGCATGAACATCTGGCTGCACAAGCAGGTCATGCAGAAGCTCGCCGAGAACGGCGGCAAGGTTCCGGACGATCTCAAGCACTAGAGCGCCGACCCCGCGATCGACGGGCATCGCCGCGGACGGTCTCGACCGTCGCCGCGGCGATGTCGCTTCTCGGGCCCGTCGGGCGCCGGCGGTTCACGCCGACGGCGACACCTGCAGACGAGCCCTTGCAGCGCCCCGGTCTTTCTCGGTCACATGGCCCGCGTCACGCAGCGCCGAATCAGGCGGCGCCGAGGAGCGAACGGTCATGGACAGCCCGACCGGGGACCGCAGCGGCGCCTTCGAGGCGTCCCCTCTCGCCGCGATCGCCGCGGCGGTCGCCCGCGGTGACGTGGCACGCATCGCCGCGCTGGCGCCCGGCCTGGATCTCTCCCTCCGCGGCGACCGGAACCTCACGCTGCTCGAATGGGCGATCTGGAACGCGCGGCCGCGCGCGGTGTCGGCCCTGCTCGACGCGGGCGCGGACCCGTCCGTGCCGGGGCTCGATCAGGAATCCGCGCTGCACATGGCGGCGATGGTCGAGGAGCCGACCTACCTGGAGATCCTGCTGCGGCACGGCGCGCCGGTCGACCCGGTGAGCCCGCGCGCTCGGTGGACGCCGCTGTTCCGCGCCGTCCAGAACCGCCGCGAGGCGCAGATCGTGCTGCTGCTGCGAGCCGGCGCGGATTTGAGCCGGGTCGACGCTACCGGCAACTCGCTGCTGCACGTGGCCGCCCAGGTCGGCGCGGCCAATCCCTGGGTGCTGCGGCTGCTCGAGGCCGGGATCGACCCGACCCTGCGCAATGCGCAGCGAAAGACCTTCCAGCCGTACTTCTTCGCGACGCCGGACCGCCTGCTCAACGACGAAGCGCGCGAGACCCGCGCGGCGGTCCGCGCGTGGCTCGTCCGGCACGGCGTCCCCGCGGAGGCGGGGCGCTGACGAGACCCGGCCGGGCTCCGCGTCAGCGCCCGGTGCGGACCCGAGTCCAGAGGCGGGTGACGAAGCGCTGGGTGCGGTCGTCCCAGGCGGTGTTGATGGACAGGCGCTGCATCGTCGCCTCGTCCGGGTAGATGCCGGGATTGCTCAGGATCTCGGGCTTCACGAACTTCTTCGCCGCGAGGTTGCCGCTGGCGTAGGAGACGAAGTTGGTGTTGGCCGCCGCCACCTCGGGCCGCATCATGTAGTCGATGAAGGCCAGCGCCTCGGCCGGGTGGGCGGCATCCTTCGGGATCGCGAAGGTGTCGAACCACATCAGCGCGCCCTCCTTCGGCACGACGTAGGCGATGTCGATCCCGTTCTTGGCCTCCTCGGCGCGGCGCTTCGCCTGCATGATGTCGCCCGAGTAGCCGACGGCCAGGCAGATATCGCCGTTCGCCAGCGCCTGGATGTACTCCGACGAGTGGAACTTCCGCACGGCGCCGCGCACCTTGTAGAGGGCGTCGGTCACCAGGGTCATGTCGTCCCAGCGCTTGGAATCCGCCTTCGCGCCGAAGGCCGGGAGCATGCTGGGGATCAGGTCCTCGGGGCTGTCGAGCATCATGATCCCGCACTCCTTCAGCTTGTTCGCCGAGGCGGGGTTGAGGACGACAGACCACGAGTTCACCGTCGCGTTGGCGCCCAGGCGCTCGCGGACGGCGGCGACGTTGTAGCCGATGCCGGTCGTGCCCCACATGTAGTCGACGGCGTAGGTGTTGCCGGGATCGTAGGCCGCCAGCCGGCTGGTCACCTCGGGCCAGAGATTGCCGAGGTTCTTCAGCCTGGACTTGTCGAGGGGCAGGAAGGCGCCGGCCCGGATCAGGCGCTGCAGGTAGGGCCCTGACGGCACGACGATGTCGTAGCCCGACCGGCCGGCGAGCAGCTTGGTCTCCAAGATCTCGTTGTTGTCGTAGGTGTCGTAGACGACCTTGATCCCGGTCTCGCGGGTGAAGGCCTCGAGCACCGTGGGGTCGATATAGTCCGACCAGTTGTAGATGTTGACGACCCGCTCCTCGGCGGCCGGTGCCGGCCGCACGAGGGGCAGGGCCGCCAGGAGCCCTCCCGCGAGAACGGCTGCAGCGGCCGCCAGGACGGTCCGGCGCGCGCCGTTCACCGGCTCCTCGCGGCCACGACCACGATCTCGACCAGGTACTCGGGCGCGGCGAGCTTGGCCTCGACCGTGGCGCGGGCCGGCGGGTTCTCCGGGGAGACCCACGCGTCCCAGGCGGCGTTCATCTCCGCGAAGGTCGCGATATCGGCGAGATAGACGGTGGCCGAGAGGATCCGCGCCTTGTCGCTGCCGGCCGCGGCCAGGAGCCGGTCGATCTCCGACAGGATCTGCTGGGTCTGGATCGTGACCCCGGTGCCGACCGTGTCGGACGCGACCTGCCCGGCGAGGTAGACCATGTCGCCGAAGGTGACGGCCTGCGACATCCGCTTGCCCGGCTCGATACGCTGAATGTCCATACCCGTCTCCACATCCTCGAGAACCGGCGTATCTGCCGCCGCACCGGCCTGGCCGTAAAGGGCCGCGCGCGCACGCGAGGCTTGAACCCGAGGAAAATCGTCATCGGCGGCCAGGGTGCGGGCAACCGTCGCGGGTCTCGAAGCGTTCTGCCGCCATCGACAATCACGCCTTGGGGTCAGTCATGGGTATTCTCTGGACCATCATCATCGGGTTTCTCGCCGGCGTCATCGCCAAGTTCCTCATGCCGGGCCCGAACGAGCCCGCCGGCTTCATCCTGACCACGATCCTCGGCATCGTCGGCGCCTTCGTGGCGACCTTCCTGGGCCAAGCCATCGGCTGGTACGGGCCGAACCAGGGCGCGGGCTTCATCGGCGCCATCGTGGGCGCCGTGGTCGTGCTGTTCATCTACGGCCTGATCGCCGGCCGCCGCACCACGACCTACTGACCTCTCCGGCCGGTCCGGAAACGACGAGGGGCGCCCCGAGGGGCGCCCCTTTTTCGTGGCCGCGACCGGCCGTGGATCTCAGAAATGCTCCGACGCGGCCTTCACGGCGCAGTGACCGGTGGCGCCGCGCACCGCGAGGCCGACTCCGACCACGAGGGCCAGCAGGCTCAGGAGCTTGTTCGGCCGGGGCTGCGCGGCCGCGGCGGCGATGCCGAGGCCCAGCGCGACCGAGACGGCGCGCTCCGTCGTCGACAGGTTCGGTTGCCCGCTGAAGATGTCGTGCATCATGTCGTTGGCCATGAGGGTCTCCGGTTGGGAAGTCGCGGGGGAACGCGGCATCGGGCGCCCCGTTCCCGGCCGGCGGCCGGCGCGGGCCCCTTCCCGCGACGGAACGAAAAAGGGCGCGGCCCCGGAGGACCGCGCCCGTATGAGTCACCCCGCGCCGACCGCAGCCGGCGCGGGTGCTCCCCTGCTTACTCGCCGGCCTCGCGGCGGCGCTCGCCGCGGTGGCGGCCGCCCTCGCGGGGCTCGCGCGGCTCGTCGCCGCGCTCGGCCCGCTCGGCGTCGCGCTGCGCCTTGATCTTGTCGGTGATGTCCTCGCCCGTCTGCTGGTCGACGACCTTCATGGACAGGCGGATCTTGCCGCGGTCGTCCTGACCGAGGAACTTCACCTTGACCTTGTCGCCTTCCTTGACGACGTCCTGAACCTTGGCGACCCGCTGGGCGGCGAGCTCCGAGATGTGGACCAGGCCGTCCTTCGCGCCGAAGAAGTTCACGAAGGCGCCGAACTCCATGCACTTCACGATCGTGCCGTCGTAGATCACGCCGACCTCCGGCTCCGCCACGATCGAGCGGATCCAGTTGTAGGCCGCCTTGATCGCCTTGCCGTCGGCCGAGGCGATCTTCACGACGCCGGTATCCTCGATGTTGATCTTGGCGCCGGTCTTCTCGACGATCTCGCGGATCACCTTGCCGCCGGTGCCGATCACGTCGCGGATCTTGTCCGTCGGGATCTGCATCGTCTCGATGCGCGGCGCGTACTCGCCGAGCTCCGGACGGGCCGCCGTCAGGGCCTTGGCCATCTCGGCCAGGATGTGGGCGCGGCCGTCCTTCGCCTGGGCGAGGGCGATCTTCATGATCTCCTCGGTGATGCCGGCGATCTTGATGTCCATCTGGAGCGAGGTCACGCCCTCGTCCGTGCCGGCCACCTTGAAGTCCATGTCGCCGAGGTGATCCTCGTCGCCGAGGATGTCGGACAGGACCGCGAAGCGCTCACCCTCGAGGATGAGGCCCATGGCGATGCCCGCCACCGGACGGCGCAGCGGCACGCCGGCATCCATCAGCGACAGCGAGCCGCCGCAGACCGAGGCCATCGAGGACGAGCCGTTGGACTCGGTGATCTCCGACACGACGCGGATCGTGTAGGGGAACTCGTGGGCCGGCGGCAGGACCGGACGGATCGCCCGCCAGGCGAGCTTGCCGTGGCCGATCTCGCGACGGCCCGGCGAGCCCATCCGGCCGGTCTCACCGACGCTGTAGGGAGGGAAGTTGTAGTGAAGCAGGAAGCGCTCCTTGTAGGTGCCTTCCAGCGCGTCGATGAACTGCTCGTCCTCGCCGGTGCCCAGCGTCGCCACGACCAGCGCCTGGGTCTCGCCGCGGGTGAACAGGGCCGAGCCGTGGGCGCGGGGCAGAACGCCGACCTCGGAGAGGATCGAGCGGACCGTCTTCACGTCGCGGCCGTCGATGCGGGCGCCGCTGTCGAGGATGTTCCAGCGGACCACCTTCGACTGGGCCTCCTTGAAGGCGGCCTTGACCTTCTCGGCCGGGAACTTCTCGGCACCCTCGGGGCAGAGGGCGGCCATCACCTTCGCCTTCACGGCGTCGACGGCGGCGTAGCGCTCCTGCTTGACGGTCTTGGTGTAGGCGGCGCGGAGCTCGGCTTCGCAGACCTCCAGCACCGCCTTCTCGACGTCGGCGTTCTCGGGGGCCTTGAAGTCGCGCGGCTCCTTGGCGGCCTTCTCGGCGAGGCGGATGATCGCCTCGATCACCGGCTGGAAGTGCTTGTGGCCGAACATCACGGCGCCGAGCATCACGTCCTCGGAGAGCTCCTTGGCCTCCGACTCGACCATCAGCACCGCGTCCTGCGTGCCGGCGACGACGAGGTCGAGGCTGGACTCTTCCTTGGTCTCGGTGACCAGCGGGTTCAGCCGGTAGCCGCCGTTGATGTAGCCGACGCGGGCGCCGCCGATCGGGCCCATGAACGGCACGCCCGAGAGGGTCAGGGCCGCGGAGGCCGCGACCATCGCGACGATGTCGGGATCGTTCTCGAGATCGTGGGTCAGAACGGTGACGACGACCTGCGTGTCGTTGCGCCAGCCCTCGATGAAGAGCGGGCGGATCGGGCGGTCGATCAGGCGGGAGACCAGGGTCTCCTTCTCGGAGGGACGGCCCTCGCGCTTGAAGTAGCCGCCCGGGATGCGGCCGGCGGCGTAGGCGCGCTCCTGGTAGTTCACGGTGAGCGGCATGAAGTCGATGCCGGGCTTCGGCTCCTTGGCGGCGACCACGGTCGCGAGCACCGAGGTCTCACCGTAGGTGGCGATGACGGCGCCGTCGGCCTGGCGGGCGACCTTGCCGGTCTCCAGGACGAGCTTGCGGTCGCCCCACATCAGCTCTTCGCGTTGAACGTCGAACATTCTCAATCTCTTCCTTGCCTGCGGCGGGCCCAAGCCCGGCGCCGCCCGGGGGCAAGACGGCGAGACACTGCGCCTGAGAACTCTCGGCGAAGTGTCTCGCGATCCTGCCCCGACGCTGGCGCCTCGAAGCGGCCCGTTTGCCGGGAGGCCGGACCCATTCCGACAGCCCGCGATGGTGAAACGCGGCCCCGGGCCGGGCCCGGAACCGCGCGGAGTGCGCCTTAGCGGCGGATGCCGAGACGCTCGATGAGGGCGCGGTAGCGGGCCTCGTCCTTGCGCTTGACGTAGTCGAGCAGCGAGCGGCGCTGCGAGACCAGCTTCAGGAGGCCGCGGCGGGAATGGTTGTCCTTGCCGTGGGTCTTGAAGTGGCCGGTCAGGTTGGTGATCCGCTCGGTGAGGATCGCCACCTGGACCTCGGGGGAGCCGGTGTCCTTGGCGTCCTTGCGGTGTTCCTTGATGAGCGCGGTCTTGCGCTCTGCCGTGATCGACATCGCGTGCCTCTCGGGTTGTGCTGGTCGGATGCGGCGCCCCCAACGGGCGCGCGCGGGCTCGGCGTTCGGCCGGTGCCGGGATGTCGTCCAGCACGGTCACAGCGCCAAGCGGCTCAAGCCCCGCCCGGAAACCCGGGTCGAGGCCGCGCGATCCATACACGAAACCGACGGTTATGCCAGTCCCGAGCCGGGCGAGCCGCGGCGGCTGCGCGTCGCGGCGGTCCGGCCTCGCCCCGAGTCGCCCGAAAGAACGGTTAACGCCCCCGTGCTACCCGGAGCCGCTCACGCGACGCGGCCCGGCGATGAACGGCACCTTCTCGGATGCGTGCGGCGTCGTCGTCGCGACGCTGCTCGGCGTCCCCCTCGTTCTCCTCCCGGGCTACGCCCTGGGCAGGCTGACCGGCATCCTCGGATTCCGCGCGCTCGTGTCCGGCGACCGCCTCCTGTGCGGGGCGCTCCTCGGAGTCGGGCTCCTGCCGGCCCTCGACAGCCTTCTGATCGAGGCGGCCGGCGTCCCGGCCGCGGCGCTCGCCGCCGGCGCCGCGGGGCTCGTCGCGCTGCGTCCGGCCCTGCGCGACCTGCGGGATTCCCGCGACCGGGCGGCGCTGGCCCTCGCGCTGCTCTGGCTCGGCGTCGTGGCCTACGCGCTGATCGACGTCGACACCGGCACCGCCCTCTACCGGCCCGTGACGGTCATCGACCTCGTCAAGCACGCCGCCCTCACGCGCGCGATCGTCGAGCACGGATTGCCGCCGGTGGACCCGTTCTTCGCCCGGCCCGAGCGGGCGGGCTACTATTACGGCTTCTACACCCTCACTGCCCTGGTCGACTGGGCGGGCGGCCGGCTGGTCGACGGCCGGACCGCCTTCGCGGGCCTGGCCTTCTGGACCGGCCTCGCGCTCCTCGGCCTGCTCGACCGGCTCCTCGCCGCGACCGGCCTCGTCGCGGACGCCGCCCCCCGGCTCGTGCGCCGCGCGGTGCTCCTGCTGCTGCCGGCCGGAAGCCTCGACATCCTGCTGGTCGTCGCGGACCGGGCCACCTCCGGGACGTGGCTGCCGATCCCGGAATGGCTGAACGAGCAGGTCCTCAACTGGCCCGCCTCGCTGGTCTGGGTGCCGCACCACGTCGCCGGCGCCCTGGCCGGGTGGCTCGGTCTCCTGGCCCTGGCGGAGGTCGCGGACCGGACGCGACCGGACCGGCGCGCGGAGGCGGCGGCGGTCGGCGTCGCGGGACTGGCCTTCGCGGCCTGTGCGGGCCTGTCCGTCTGGGTCTGCCTCGGCACGGCGGGCGCCGCGGGGATCTGGCTGACGCTGCTCGGCCTGGAGCGCCGCTGGCGCGCCGCGGCCCGGCTGGCGGCTGCCGGCCTGCTCAGCGCCGCGCTGGCCGCCCCCTACCTCCTCAGCGTGCTGGCCAACCGGACCGACGGCGGCGCGCCGATCCGGTTCTCGATCCGGCGATTCGGGCCGCTCGACGGCCTCGTCGACGAGCCGGCCCTGAGCGCGCTCCGCCTGGTCCTCCTGCCGCTGAACTACTACGCGGCCCTGGGCGTCTGCGCCGCCGGTGCGCTGCTGTTCTGGCGCCTCGTGCCCCGCCGCGAGGCCCACGGCCGCGAGGCCGGGCGGCTGCTCACCCTCTGCGCGGCGGCCAGCCTGCTCCTCGGCGGCGTCCTGCGCTCGGCGATCCTCAACAACGACCTCGGCGCGCGCGTGGTCCTGCTCGCGCAGGTCGCGACCCTGGTCTGGACCGTGGTGGCCCTGACCCGCCTCAGCGAGGCGCGGCGGCTCCGGTTCCCCAGCCTCCTCGCCGCGCTGCTCGCCCTCGGTTACGCGACGACCCTCTACGGCTTCGTCGGCATGCGCGCCTATACGGCCTCCGACCGGCCCGCCTTCGCCCGCCTCGCCGGCCGTCCCGACATCGACCGGGCGCTGCGCGCGGCCTACGCCTGGGCCGGCACGCACCTGCCCCGGGACTTGGTGCTGCAGCAATCGCCCGTGCCGCGGCGGGTGTTCGATTTCGGGCTCTACGGCCTCCAGCCGACGGGGGTGGCCGACGCGGAGGCCCGGCTGTTCGGCGCCCCGCCGGAGGCCGTGGCGTCGCGGCTCGCCGACGTCGCGCCGATCTTCCGCGACCGCCTGGACGGCGCGGAGGTGCGGCGGCGCGCCGAGGCGGCCGGGATCGGCGCCCTGGTCGTCACCGCGCAGGACGCGCCCTGGAGCGGCCCGGATTCCTGGGTCTGGCGCAGCCAAGCGGTCTACGCCGATCCGCTCGTCCGGATCCTGCGGGTCGAGGATCTCCATGACTGAAGCCGGTCCTAGGGCACCCGCCCACCCGCGCGCCGCGCAGGCCCTGCGCTGGCTCTGCGCCCAGGCGCTGCTGCAGGCCGGCGCCGTCCTCCTCGGCTTCGGCTGCTTCGTGCTGCTGTTCCAGACGGATCTCTGGTCCGGGGTGACGATCCTGTTCTACCGCGGCCTGATCCTGCTCGCGGTCGCCTTCCTGCTGACGCTGTCGGTCACGGCGGCCCTGGCCGGGCTCGGCCGGTCCTGGGGGCTGCGCCGGCGGGACGCCCTCGGCGCCTGCGTCCTGTCGCTGTCCCTGAACCTGAGCGCCTTCGTGATCCTGCCGGTGACGGTCGACCGCTCGATCAGCGTGTTCCTGCTCGGCCAGATGGCCGCCCATCCCGGGGAGCGCTTCACCCCGGAGCGGGCGCGGGCGGTGTTCGAGCGGGTCTATCTCGGCGAGTTCCGGCAGATGGAGCGGCGCCTGACCGAGCAGCAGGCCTCCGGCAACGTCGCGCGGGCGGGTGACGGCTACGTCATCACCCCGCAGGGCAGCGCCTTCATCCGCTTCTGCAGCCTCGTCGCCCGGGCGTTCCGGACCGACACCCGGATGATCGGCGCGGCCGCCGCACCGCCCCCGCCGGGCGCGGTCGATCCGGGAGCGCCCGACGGGGGCGGTGCGGTGCGGCGGTAGGCGGTACCGTTTCGGGCGCCGAGCGGTGCGGCAGCGGCCGGGACGGTTTCCCGGAGGCCGCCGTCCGGGCATGGAATATGCCGGGTGACGATCCGGGCGAGGGGAACGGACGCGATGGCGGAGTCCGCGGTGACCACGGGTGAGCGGGCGGGTGCGGGGGCAGGGCGCGACCTCGCCCGGAGCCTCACCGCGCCGGGCCTCGTCGCCATCGGCCTCGGCGCCACGATCGGCGCCGGCATCTTCGTGCTCACCGGAACGGCGGCGGCGCAGTACGCGGGCCCGGCGCTCAACCTCTCCTTCGTGATCGGCGGCATCGCCTGCGGCCTCGTGGGCCTGTGCTACGCCGAGCTGGCCGCCATGATCCCGGAGCCGGGATCCACCTACACCTACACCCGCGCGAGCCTCGGGCGGTTTCCCGCCTGGATCATCGGCTGGGACCTCGTCCTCGAATTCGCCGTGGCGGCGGCGACCGTGGCGGTGGGCTGGTCGGGCTACGCGCAGTCCCTCGCGGCGGAGTTCGGCCTGCATCTGCCGCGGGCCCTGGCCGGGGCGCCCGGCGACGGCGGCCTCGTCAACCTCCCGGCGGCCGGGATCGTGCTGCTGCTCAGCGCCCTGCTGATGCGCGCCACCGAGGAGGCCTCCCTGGTCAACGGGCTGCTGGTCGCCTGCAAGGTCGCGATCATCCTGGCCTTCGTGGGCGTCGGCGTGGCCCATCTCCGGCCGGACCTCTGGCACCCGTTCGTGCCGGAGAATGCCGGGACCTTCGGCGCCTACGGCTGGAGCGGCGTGTTCCGCGGCGCCGCGGTGGTGTTCTTCGCCTTCGTGGGCTTCGAGACCGTGGCGACGGCCGCGGGCGAGTGCCGGGCACCGCAGCGCGACGCGCCGGTGGGCCTGATCGGGTCCCTGCTGATCACCACGATCCTGTACGTCGCCGTGGCGGCCGTCCTCACCGGCCTCGTGCCCTACCGCGACCTCGACGTCGCCGACCCGGTGGCCAAGGCGGTCGACGTGATCGGCCTGCCGGGCTTCTCGACGATCATCAAGGCCGGCGCCCTGATCGGCCTGACCACCTCGGCGCTGACAGCCCTCTACGGGCAGAGCCGGATCTTCTTCGCCATCGCCCGCGACGGGCTCCTCCCGGGGATCTTCTGCCGGGTCCATCCGGTGACGCGGGTGCCCGTGGCGAGCCAGCTGGTGATCGGGCTGTTCACGGCGGCCGTGGCGGGGCTCGTGCCCATCGACGTCCTGGGCGAGATCGTCAGCATCGGCACGCTCCTGGCGTTCTGCCTCGTCTGCGCGACGGTGCTGATCCTGCGCCGGACCGATCCGGACCGGGCGCGCCCGTTCCGCGTGCCGGCGGTGACGCTCACGGCGGGGTTCGGGATCCTGTCCTGCCTCGCGCTGATGGCGTCGCTCCCGGCCGACACCTGGATCCGCCTCGCGGTCTGGCTGGCGATCGGCCTCGCGATCTACGCCGGCTACGGCCGGCGGCACGGTCGGCTCAGCTGATCAGGTTGATGGTGGCCTGCGCGAGCGTCTTGATCGAGGCCGAGGCGCTCAGGCTCAGCTCGTAGTTCCGGACCACCCGCTGCAGGTCGGCCGATTCGACCGCGCTGTTCACGTTCGGCAGGCGGACATAGCCGCTCGGGTCGGCCCCGGGACTGGTCGGGTCGTAGCGGGTGCGGAAGCCGGTGGTGTCGCGGGCGATCCGACCGACCGGGTCGCGGGGGCTGTCCGCCGCCACGGGGGCGAACACCGCGATCTTGCGGGCGTAGGGGGCCCCACCCGGGGTGGTCGGGACCGAATCGGCGTTGGCGAGGTTCTCGGAGATCGCGCGGATCCGTCCGCTCTGCACCTGCCGGCCGGCGGCCAGGGCGGCGGAGGCCGAGTGGAGGGCGCTGGTGTCCGGCATGCGCGGGCCCTGTCGACGGCGACGATCTGACCGAGTCCTCGCCGAACAGCCTTAACCGGGGGTTAAGAGGGCCGCGCGGACAGGCTCAGCGCGTCCCGGAGATCCTGGCCATCGGTGAGGCGCAGGCCGCGGCGGCGGAGCGCGGAGAGCAGCGCGCGGTCGGGGAACGGACAGTACGGCAGAACCGGCGCGGTCCGCCCCTCCGGCAGCGCCCCGGTCCGGGCGACCTCGTCGAGGAGCCGGTCGAGCATCGCGCGCCCGTGGGCGTGGAGCGCCACCGAGGCCCGGGTCGCGGTCGTGCCCTCGGGCAGCGGTACGGCCTCCTGGGCGAGGATCGCGCCGGTGTCGATCGTGGCGGCCAGCCGGTGCAGGGTCATGCCGAACTGCCCGGGCCCGTCGGCCAGGGCATGGATCGTCGGCACAGGGCCCCGGTGGCGCGGCAGCAGGCCGGGATGCCCGTTGACGCCGCCGAGCCGCGCCAGGCCGATGATCTCGGGCTTCAGGATCTGATCGAAATGGTAGGTGAGGATCAGGTCCGGTGCCGCGTCCCGCAATGCCCGCGCGACGTCCGGGCCGTTGACGTCGTCGACCGTCAGGGTCGGGATGCCCAGGCGGCGGCACAGGGTCCTGAGCGGCGTCGCCTCCGGCGCGTCGCCGCTTCCGGACGCCGCCTGGGTCAGGGGCGCCAGGGGCCGCAGCAGGTCCGGCAGGCCGAAATTGACCGCGAGGTAGGGCAGGATCCCGGTGCCCGAGCGCGCGAGGTGCCGCCGGATCTGCCCCGTCAGACCGCCGCTCGACGGCCGCTCGGCGTTGGAGAGCCCCACCAGCGCGATGTCGGCCCGCAGATCGGCGACGAGCCGGCGCACCGCGCGGGCGTTCGGCAGCGCCTCCAGGACGAACAGCGCGATCCGGGGCCGCGCCATCAGCGCCGCTTCCGCCGCTGGAACCGGAAGGCGTAGAGGCCGGCCTTGCGGACGTTCTCGGGCAGGAGCAGCACGGTGCGGGCGAGCGCCGTGAGGATGAACGGGAAGGCGATCACGTCGCGGTTGGCCGCGATGCCCTTGGCGATCCGCACGGCCGCCTCCTCGGCGCTGATCTCCAGCGGCCGCCAGCCCTTGAGCTCGCCGCCCATCGGCGTCTTCACGTAGCCCGGGGTGACGACGTTGACCTTCACGCCCCGGGGCGCGACCTTCTGGCGCAGGGCGAGGCCGTGGGCGACCAGGGCCGCCTTGGCGCCGCTGTAGGCCGGCGCGTCCTGGAGCGGCGCGTAGGCCGCGAGCGACGACAGCAGCACGATCTGACCGCGCCCGCGCTGGAGCATCAGCGTCAGGGTGGGCAGCATCACGTTGAGCGTGCCGGTGTAGTTGATGTCGGCGGTCTCGAAGGCCACGTCCTCGGCCTCCACCTGCCCCTCCTGATTGCCGCCGTTCACCGCCGCGTTGGCGATGACGAGGTCGAGGGGGGCCTCGGCATCCGACCGGTGCACCAGCGCCACGGTGGCGGCCCGGTCGCGGGTGTCGAGGCGGGCGGTCTCGACGGTCGCGCCGCCGGCGCGGCAGTCGCGGGCGACGATCTCCAGCCGCTCGGCGTTGCGGCCGACCAGGATGAGGCTGGTGCCGGATTGCGCGTAGTGGCGCGCCAGCGCGGCGCCGATGCCGCTCGACGCGCCGGTGATCAGGATACGGGGCATGGGGCGGGTTACGCCGCCGCGCGGGGAAAGATCAAGGCCGGGAAAGGCTCACCGGCGGTGAAACGCGCTTCAAAGGCCGCCGAACGGCGACGGTCCCGGAGTCCGGCGAGTCCGGTCAGTAGACCGGCGCGAGCTCGCCGTCGCGCTCGGCCACCTCGCTGACCGCCCGCGCCGCCGCCAGCATCGCGTCGGGCAGGGCCGCCTCCATCCGCGGCACCGAGCCGGCCACCGCGCGGTCGATCGCCTCCTTGGAGAAGAAGCCGCCGTTGACCTGGGTCCGGTGCAGGACCACGCGGCGGAAATCCGCCATCAGGTCCATCTCCGGCGGCGTCGGATTCTTCCAGAAGCTGTCGAGATCGCCCTGATGGGTCAGGCCGGCCATGTTGTAGATCGCGGTGCCGACCGCGTGGGTCGGGCAGCCCATCTCGAGGGACAGCATCCCCACCGTGGAGTTGACGATCACCACGCCGCGGGCGCCCTTGATCAGGGCCGGGAGGTCGCCGCCGTCGATAAAGTCGAGCCGGTCGCTGACGCCGTGGCGCCGGGCCGAGGCGCGGGCGAACTTGCGCCAGTTGATCAGGCCGCTGTCGAGCGGGTGCAGCTTCACCAGCAGCCGGGTCGGTGCCGACGAGCCGTCCGCGAAGGACTTGATCACCCGGTCCATGAAGCCCTCGACGCCGAGGAACGGCGAGTGGACCCGGATCTGGTAGTCGCTGTCGAGCTGCAGCGGCAGCAGGAAGTAGTCGCAGCCGACCGCGCGGTAGATCTCGTCGCAGCGGGCCGCCTCGCGGCGGGTATGGGCGCGGCGCGCGAACTTCTTGATCCAGCCGGCATACTCGGCCGCGATATGGGTCGGCCGGTGGCTGCGGAAATGCGGGAAGAGGTAGGGGAACAGCACGTTGGCGAGGTTGTAGCCGACGTCCCAGACGCTGCGGCGGGCCATGTCGCCCGTGGAGGGCATCGCCCGGCCGGGCTGCGGCAGGCGCCGCGCCAGGGCCCGGATCTCGGCGGCCGTCCGGGGAAGCGACGAGAAGCCGTTCACGCCGCCCAGCTCGCAGGTGATCCAGTTCGGGCGGATATAGCCCTCCTCGAACACGTGCACCCGCAGGCCGCGGTACTCGGCGATCATGCGGGCCGCCTTGTGGAACGGCCGGCAATCGCCGAACAGCACGATGTCGGTCACGCTCTCGCGGTCCAGATAGGCCTCGAGATACTCGCCCCAGGCCTCGCGGCGGCCGCGGTAATTGTCGGCCTCGCCGCTCCAGAACAGCCAGTCGCCGGGGCAGAGATTGATGCGCCGGACGCTGTGTCCCCGCGCGCGCAGCGCCTTTCCGAGATCGGAGAAGAACGGCGTCGCGATGCCCTGCAGGAAGAGGAAGGTCGCGGGGCGGTCGCGGAGGGCGTCGGGGGCGGGCTGTTGCATTCCGCGGCGCTTCTGTCCTTGACCCTGGGCCGGATGAACCGCACCGGCGAGAGACTCTTGAGGTGGCACGGTGCCCGGCGGCCCCGCAATCCGAAGCCACGCCGCGGCATGGCATTTCCGCGCCAGCGTGGCCCGTCTGCAACGGTCCCGCGCCTGCGGCTCAGCCTCCGGATTAGGCGGGCAATCGCGGCGACGATATGTCCAAATCCTTTCCAGGACGTGGCGACGGCGACGCGCGCTCAGGTTGTCTCCGCGTTGCATCACCATCCCATGCCGACGAAAATGCGCTACAGGCAGCTTCCGCACCTCGACCCGACCGGAGCCGGACGCACCGACCATGCCCGCTGACCCGACCCCGTCGCTCTACGCGACCGGCCGCACGATCCGCCGCCTGCGGGCGGAGATCGAGGCCGCGACGGGCCTCGCCTTCGGTCCGGCACGCCCCGGCGCCGTCGGCGCGGCCTGGGGCGCGGGCAGCCTCGCGGGGCGCCTGCTGGCGCTGACGGGGCGGCGCCGGCTCGTGGTCGCGCCCGGGCCGGTCCTGAGCCCCTACGACTCGCCGGAGACCGGCTTCGCGTCCCTCCGGATCAGCCTCGACGGCGCGCCCCTGGGCGGGGAGGGCGGCGTCCACTACCTCGATCCCTGGAGCCGGGCGCCGATCGACCGCGCGGCCTGCGCCGAGCGGGTGGCGTGGCTCGCCGCGCGCTTCGCCGAGAACGACCGGCGGGTGATCTATGTCGGGATGTCGCGCTGGAAGCGGCCCGCCCTCGACGTCCTGGGCGCCGGGCCCGCCGGCCGGCCGATCCACACCATGACCACCGAGGCCGCGATCGCCGCGGGGCAGCGCCACGGCGGCCGCATCCTGGCCTGGGCGACGCGGGCACCGGGCCAGCTCGAGGAGGCCTGCACGCGGGCCGGCCTGCCGCTGGCCCGGGTCGAGGACGGGTTCCTGCGCTCCGTGGGGCTCGGCGCCAGCCTGCAGCCCGGCGCCTCCATCGTGGTGGACGACCTCGGCATCTACTACGACCCGCGGCGGGAGAGCCGCCTGCAGCGGCTGCTCGCCGAGGCCGACTTCACCCCGGACCTCGTCGCCCGGGCGCGGCGCCTGCGCGAGGAGGTCGTGGCGCGTCGGCTCAGCAAGTACAATGTCGGCCTCGACGCCGCCGCGCTCGACTGGCCGCCGGGCCGGCGGATCGTGCTCGTGCCCGGCCAGGTCGAGGACGACGCCTCGGTGCGCCACGGCTCGCCGCTGGTCCGCTCGAACCGGGCGCTGCTGGAAGCGGCGCGGCGGCGCAACCCGGACGCGTTCCTGCTCTACAAACCGCATCCCGACGTGGAGGCCGGGTTCCGTCCCGGCATCATCCCGGAGGCGGAGGCCCTGACTCTTGCCGACCGGATCGTGGGCGGCATCAGCATCGTCGACCTCCTCGACCGGGTGCATCACGTCGAGACCATGACGTCGCTGGCCGGGTTCGAGGCCCTGATCCGCGGCCTCACCGTGGCGACCCACGGCCGGCCGTTCTACTCCGGCTGGGGCCTGTCGGAGGATCTCGCGCCGGGGGCCGACCGCGGCCGCCGGCTGAGCCTCGACGAGCTGGTGGCCGGCGCCATGATCCTCTACGCGCGCTACCTCGACCCGGTGGCGATGAAGCCGTGCACCCCGGAGCAGCTCCTCGACCGCCTCAGCGCGGCCCGGGCGGCGGCGCCGCGCAACGCCCTCTCCCTCGGCCGGACGGCCCATCTGGTGATGCGCGCCCGCTACGGCCTCCTCAATCCCGTCGTGCGGGCCCTGCGCAGCCGGCGCGGCGTCGGCCGCGAGGCCGGCGGCGGGCCGCGCTAGGGCGGCGCTAGGGCGGCGCGCGCGGCGCGAATCCCGTTCCGCGAGACCCTGATGTGACACCAAAGCGATAGCGCGCGCTGCTAGAGTCCGCCCGCAGCCGCCCGTCCCCGGGGCCGATTCCGATCGTTCTGGATCAGGAACGGCCCGTAACGCCTTGCTCCCGCGCGCTGTTTCCCGCCGGACCGGATCCCGGCGGCGAGCAGGCCCGCCCCACGCCGAGTGTCCGTGTCTTGACGACGTTCCTCATCGCCACCGGTCTCGCGCTCGCCGCGTGCCTCGCCCTGGAGGTGTTCGCGGGCGACTCGATCGCGCGGGCGAGCCTCGCGCCGCGGGATCTCGGCCTGCGGTTGCTCGGCTACCTGCTGATCCTGCTGTTCTGGTTCGAGTTCTCCTGGCGGCCCTGGCTCGCCGGGCTGACCTGCGTGATCACCGTGGCGATCCTGATCGTCGTCAGCCGCGCGAAGCGCTCGGTGATCGGCGAGCCGCTGCTGTTCAGCGATTTCGCCCTGCTGCCCCAGGTGCCGCGGCATCCGCAGCTCTACTACATCCCGCCCCTGTGGGACCCGCGCATCTCCGTGCCGGTCCTGCTCACCCTGGCGGTCACCGCGCTGTGGTACTGGATCGAGCCGAGCGTGCTGCCCGTCGCGACCCTGCCGCGGGTGCTGTGCCTGCTCGGCCTCCCGCTCGCGCTCTGGCTGCTGGTCCGGGCGGCCCCGCGCCCGCCGCTCGCCCGGCTGATCGCCCGCTGGTTCCCCGAGCCCGATCTGGAGGCGGATGTCACCCGGGTCGGCCTCCCGGCGAGCCTCCTGGGCTACACCGCCCGGGCGATGGCCGGCGGCGTGCCGGTGCCGGCGGCGCCGGCGCTGCCGGAGGGCCCGGGCGACGACGTCGTCGTGGTGATCCAGCTCGAATCCTTCGTAGATCCGGAGCGGCTCGGCGGCCCGAAACTGCCGGCGATGGACCTGTTCCGCACCCGGGCCGCGCAGTACGGGCGCCTGCGGGTGCCGGCGCACGGCGCCTACACGATGCGCAGCGAGCACGCGGTGCTCACCGGCCGACCGTCCGAGAGCCTCGGCTTCGGCCGCTTCGACCCCTACACGTCCCGCAGCGGCGACGAGCCGACGAGCCTCGCCCGGTTGGCCGGGGGACGGGGCTACGGGACCCTGTTCCTGCACCCGTTCCACCGCGACTTCTTCCGGCGGGCGCGCGTGATGGAGGCCTTCGGCTTCGCCGATCTCGTGATGGGGGAGGCCTTCGCGGAGGCGCCGCGCGTCGGGCCCTATGTCGGGGACGTCGCCCTCGGCTCGCGCCTCCTCGCGGAAGTGCGGGCCCGCCGCGCGCCCCTGTTCCTGTTCTGCGTGACCATGGAGAACCACGGTCCCTGGAAGCCGGGGCGGCTGCCGGGGATCGACGACCCGCAGGCGCAGTATCTCCATCACGTCGCCCATACCGGGCAGATGGTCGAGGATCTCGTCGCCGGCCTGGACGCCATCGCCCGCGAGCGGGGCCAGACCATCACGCTCTGCGTGTTCGGCGACCACGCACCGTCGCTGCCGAGTTGCAAACCCGGTTTCGGCGGGCGGACCACCGAGTACGCCCTGTTCCGGTTCGGCCGCCCGCACGAGGCCCCGCAGCGCGCCGACATCGCCGCCGACGAGCTCGGGCGGGCGCTGCGTGCGAGTCTCGCGACCGCGCCCGCGGACATCGCCGCGGGGACATGATAAGGTTAAGCTTGCGCGTCACCAGCGTGGCCGTGCCACGCTGGTGACGCATTGCCCGCGGATAGCGCGACCGGCCACGCGACGGCCGCCGCTCCGGCGCGGCCGTTAAAGCGATCGCAGCGTTTGGCGGTCAAACTGGGTGTCCCGGCCCGGGCCAGCGATGGCGCGGGCTCGGCGAGGAGAAATCTTTGTGATGCTGCGTAAGACGGCGTGCACCGCCCTGATGGCCGCCCTGGCGGCTGGATCTGCCGGCGGTTGCACGTACCTGCCCGCGGCGGGTCCGACGGCGAGCGCGATCCAGGCCGGATCCGAGGTCGCCACGGCCGACGGAGGCCTGCTCGCCCGCTACGAGATCATCGACGTCACTCCCTCCGTGGTCGAGGCCCTGCGCGGCCGGCCGCTGGACAGCCTGCTCGCCTCCTTCGGCGACCACCGCCCCTCCTCCGAGCCGGTCATCGGCATCGGCGACATGGTCTCGGTCTCCG
>NZ_BBUX01000022.1:0-77892 GCF_000974725.1 Methylobacterium sp. ME121 | reverse complement strand
TTCGGCCTGCGGCTGGCGCTGGGCGGGCGGCTCGGGACGCTCGCGCGGCGGCGCACGCTCCGGCCGGGGCTCCGGCCGCTCGCGCTCGGCCGGCGGGCCGGGACGCTCCTGCGGCGGCCGCTCGGGGCGCGGACCGCCGTGCGGGGGCTCGCCGCCGCGGGGACCGCGCTCGTCCGGTCCGCCCTGCGCCACTTGGATCCGGCCCGGCGCGGCATCGGCGAGCTGCACGAGCGTGAGGGCCGGCAGCACCGTGCCGGTGAGGAGGATCAGGCGGAGCAGGCGCATCGCGGTCTCGTCTCGGTTCAGGCCGAGCCGAACACCGGACGCCGCGATTGGTTCCGCGTCCCGGGACGCGGAACCGGCTTCAGGGCGTGAGCCGCTGGGGCACCGCGATCACGTCGGGCGCGATGATGCGCACGGCAACGTGATCCGGCTTCGCCTCCGCGGCCTTCGCGCCGTCGGCCGCGGCGGGCTCGACCTTCGCGTCGTCGCGGCCGGGGCTGCCCTTCGTGTCGACGCCCGCACGGCCGGCGGCGTCGGCGGCGAGTTCTGCCGCGGTCCGGTCGGCCCGGCCGACGAGGGTCAGGCGCACCTTCGGCCGGGACAGCGCCTCGGCCTGCATCGGCGTCACGAAGATGTCGCCCTTGTGCCGGACCAGCATGCTCTCGGCCTTGACCAGCGACTGCGCCCAGGACTTGCCCTCCGGTTTGCAGGAGCAGTTCGGAACGAATTCCTTGCGGAATTTGAAGGCGTTGGCGAGGTTCGCGTAGGCCCGGCTGCCCTTCACCGAGGCGGCGTGCTTCAGGGCATCGTCGCCGTACGGCATGGAATAGGCCTGCGCCTCGGTCCCGGGGCAGAGGGCCTGGCACATCTCGTCGGCGCCGCCGCGGCCCTCGGGCAGGTTCTTCATCGGGAAGAAGCCGCCGTCGCAGGTGCGCACGCAGACCATCTGCGGCCCGCCCCGGCCGTAGGCCTCGCCGGAGCCCGCGGAGGTTTCGCGCGGGGGGCAGGTGGAGGCGACCAGCCCCTGGAGTTCGCGCTTGCGGGCGCCGCTGTCGTCTATCACGGCGCCGCCGTAGGTGGCCTTGAGGGCGCGGATCCGCTGCTCCACCGCGCCGCACTGCGGCGGCCGCGTGTCGAAGAACAGGAACTTGCCGCCCTCGCAGTTCAGGCCGCGGAAATAGGCTTCGAGGCGCCCGATCTCGTCGTTCAGGGCGCGCGTCGTGCTGGCGCCGCTCTGGATCGAGGCCAGCTCCGCCCGGTAGCGCCGGCACTGGGGCGACGGCAGTTGCGGCGCCGGCCGCGCCTCGGCGGGCGGCGGTCCGGACGCGGCCTCCTGCGCGCTGGCGGAGACGGCGAGCGAGTGGGACAGTCCGAGGGCTATGGCCGCGCTCAGGACGAGGCGGCCGAGCGTACGGACGATCGGGCGGTGAGGCATAGGCTGCATCGCGTTGATCGGGTGCGCGGCGATCCGGAGAACCCGGGCCCGCGCGCATCCGCGCTTCGGAACGGAAGCGGGGCCATTCTACGCCCCCTCGCAAGACCGCGACACCCCTCCTACATCCGGCCGGCAAGCGTGAGGGGGAATTGACCGGCGATGTTGTTTCGGAGTCTCACCTATGTTGGGCTTCTCGCACTGGGCCTGACAGCGGCCGGTACGGCCTCGGCGCAGGAGCCGGACCGGATCTTCGACAAGTCGACGGTCTGGCGCCCGCTGACGCCCAACGACAAGCTCGTGGTCTACGGCGTCGACGATCCGGCGGTCTCCGGCGTGGCCTGCTGGTACACCCAGCCCGAGAAGGGCGGGATCAAAGGCACGCTGGGCTTGGCCGAGGACGTCTCGGACATCTCGCTGGCCTGCCGGCAGACCGGGCCGATCGCCTTCAAGGGCAAGATGAGCCAGGGCGAGGTGGTGTTCAGCGAGCGCCGGTCGCTGATCTTCAAGTCGATGCAGATCGTCCGCGGCTGCGACGCGAAGCGCAACACGCTGATCTACATGGTCTACTCGGACAAGGTCATCCAGGGTTCGCCCAAGAACTCGACTTCGGCCGTCCCTCTGGCGCCCTGGGGCACCGAACCGGCGCAGAAATGCGCCGACTTCATGAAGTGAGCCGCGCGGGGTCGACAGGGCGTCCCGGGGACCGGGGCGTCCGCGGCTCCCTCAGTCCTGGCAGGTGATCCGGATCGGGCGCTCGGAGGGCGCCGGGACCGGCTGGCTGATCGCACCGGTGTACTCGTCGGCGGCGGCAACCCCGTAGGAGTTCGCCGCGGCGTAGCCCTGGGCCTCGCACCACGCGTTGGCGACCACCTGCCCGCAGGCGCTGCCCGGCGTCGTCAGGCACTCGCCGACGCCGTAGCCGTCGCTCGACGGGATCAGGAAGGTCTTCTCGACGTGGGCCGGCGCCTTCGCGGGCGTCTCGCCGTCGGTGCCGGCCAGCGCGACGTGGGTCAGGCCCGCACAGGCGAGAACGGTGGCGAGAGCGAGGGAACCGGCGGCCGAGCGTCGCATGGATTGTCCTTGGGCACAGGATCTGTGGCGTGAGGATCGTGGCCCGGACGGTCCGACGGCGCGGTTAAGGAAGCCTTACCCGCATGGCGCGCAGGCCATCTCGAATTCCTCACGCTTTTGGGTTAGCCCCATCGCGCGGGCCGCGCCGTCGCCGCGATGCAACAGGATGCTGTGCCGGGGCTGGCGGATCCGCCACGTTTCGGCCGCTCTTCGCCGCGCGGGGCCCTCAGGTCGTTGAAGGCAGGGCCGGATTTCCGGCCACGGCTCCGGTCCGGACTTCATCCCGGGCGCCGGCAAAGGGATGGGTTTCATGGCGCCGATGTTGCGGCTCTACAACACGCTGACCGGCGCCAAGGAGGCGTTCGCGCCGATCGACCCGCAGCATGTCCGCGTCTACGCCTGCGGCCCGACGGTCTACGACGCCGCCCATATCGGCAACGCCCGACCGATCATCGTCTTCGACCTGCTGTTCCGGCTGCTGCGCCACCTCTACGGGCCGGAGCACGTCACCTACGCCCGCAACGTCACGGACGTGGACGACAAGATCAACGCCCGGGCGGCCGAGCGCGGCGTCAGCATCCGCGAACTGACCGACGGCACGCTCGCGCAGTTCCACCGCGACGTGCGCGACCTCGGCGTGCTCATGCCGGAGGACGTGAACGTGCCGGGCGCGCGAGCCCGCTTCGTCGAGCCCCGCGCCACCGACCACATCGCCGAGATGGTGACGATGATCGAGGCCCTGGTCCGGGCCGGCCACGCCTACGTGGCGGCGGATCACGTGCTGTTCGACGTCCCCTCGATGCCGGATTACGGCGGCCTGTCGAAGCGGCCCCTCGACGAGATGGAGGCGGGCGCCCGGGTCGAGGTCGCCCCCTACAAGCGCTCGCCCCTCGACTTCGTCCTGTGGAAGCCCGCGAAGCCCGGCGAGCCGTCCTGGCCGTCGCCCGCCGGGATCGCGGTCGCCGGGCGGCCGGGCTGGCACATCGAGTGCTCGGCCATGTCGGCCAAGCATCTCGGCCGGACCTTCGACATCCACGCCGGCGGCATCGACCTGATCTTCCCGCACCACGAGAACGAGGTGGCGCAGTCGCGCTGCTGCTTCGGCACGCCGGTGATGGCCAATGTCTGGCTGCACAACGGCTTCCTCCAGGTGGAGGGGGAGAAGATGTCGAAGTCGCTCGGCAACTTCATCACCATCCGCGACGTGCTGAACGACTGGCCGGGCGAGGTCGTGCGCCTCACCATGCTCAAGACCCAGTACCGGCAGCCGATCGACTGGACCCTGCGCGGCCTGGAGGAATCGGCCCGCGTGCTCGACCGCTGGTACAACGCCGCCGGCGACGCGCCCGCCGCGTCCGACATCCCCGTCGGCGTTGTCGAGGCGCTCTGCGACGACCTCAACACGCCGGCGGCGATCAACGAACTTCACCGGCTCGCGGGCGGCGCGGAGGCGCAGCCCGGTGCGCTGCGCGCCGGCGCGAACCTCCTCGGCTTCCTCGCGCGCACCCGCAGCGACCGCGAGCAGGATCAGGTCGCGGCCTCGGGGGTCGACGTCGCGGCGGTCGAGGCGCTGATCGCCGCGCGCCGCGCGGCGCGTGCCGCCAAAGACTGGGCCGCCTCCGACCGGGCGCGCGACGCCCTCGCGGCGATGGGCGTCGCCGTGAAGGACAACAAGGACGGCACCACGACCTGGACGGTGGCGCGCTGATCGCGGAGCCGGCGGCCGATGACACGGATGTGACGGGGGCCGCGTCCTCGCGCCCGCTTGCGCGGCGCGGCGCGGGCGGCATCTGTGGTCCGGGGACTCGCGACGGAGACGAGCAGCACGTGACCAGCTTCGGGACCACCTTCCGGACCGTCGGGGCGCGGCGCGGCGCCGCCGCGTCGGCCCTGGCCCTCGGTCTGGGCCTGGCAGGCCCGGCCGCCGCGATCGACGGCGGGTCGGCCGCCGGCCGGGATGCCCTGGCGCAGGCCACCGTGGCGATCGGCACGATCACCCAGCCCGAGGAGGCGCTGAAGCTGACCCGCTGCACCGGCGTGCTCATCGCGCCGGATCTCGTGCTCACGGCGGCCCACTGCGTGAACGGCGATCCGCTGGGCGCGCTGGTGGTGTTCTTCCGGGGCAGCGAGCCGGCGCGGCCGGTCTACGGCGCGCGGGTCGCCGCCCGCTACAGCCCCGATCCGGGGGAGATGCTGCCGAACGAGGCGTCGGGCGTCAGCCTCTCCGATCTCTCCCTCGACCTCGCGGTCCTGCGCCTGACCGACCCGGTGCGCGACCGGCGGCCCGTGCCGCTGGCGGCGGATCCCGGCCGCGTTCCGAAGAGTCTGCGCATCGCCGGAGCCGGCCTCTCCGGCCGGACCGTCGGACGCCTGCGCACCGCCACGCTGACGCCGGTCGCGGCGAGCAGCACCGGGCTGACCATCGCCCGGGCCAACGGCGCCCGGGTCTGCTTCGGCGATTCGGGCGGCCCGGTCGTCGCGCAGGATCGCCGCGGCACCTACATCTGGGGCGTGGCCAGCGCGGTGATCAGCCGGGCCGCGCCCTGCGGGGGCTACGTGGTGATCGCGCCGGCCGCGCAGGTCTTCTCCGCCACCGGGACGCGGTGAGGGCTTCGGACACCGCCGTAACGCGAAAACCCCGCGCGGCCGGACCGCGCGGGGTTTTTCACGGGACGGTGCGACCGGCGGATCAGACCGCCATGCGCTCCTCGCCGTCCATCGGCTCGCGCAGCACGTAGCCGCGGCCCCAGACGGTCTCGATGTAGTTCTTGCCCTGGCTGGCGTTCGCGAGCTTCTTGCGCAGCTTGCAGATGAAGACGTCGATGATCTTCAACTCGGGCTCGTCCATGCCGCCGTAGAGATGGTTGAGGAACATCTCCTTGGTGAGGGTCGTGCCCTTCCGGAGCGAGAGGAGTTCCAGCATCTGGTACTCCTTGCCGGTGAGGTGCACCCGGGCGCCCCCGACCTCGACGGTCTTCTGATCGAGGTTCACGATCAGGTCGCCGGTGGTGATGACCGACTGGGCGTGGCCCTTCGAGCGGCGCACGATGGCGTGGATGCGCGCCACCAGCTCGTCCTTGTGGAACGGCTTGGTGAGGTAGTCGTCGGCGCCGAAGCCGAGGCCCTTCACCTTGTCCTCGATGCCGGCCATGCCGGACAGGATCAGGATCGGGGTCTTCACCTTCGCCACGCGCAGCGAGCGGAGCACCTCGTAGCCCGACATATCGGGCAGGTTCAGATCGAGGAGGATGATGTCGTAGTCGTACAGCTTGCCGAGATCGACACCCTCTTCCCCGAGGTCGGTGGTGTAGGTGTTGAAGTTCTCGGACTTGAGCATCAGCTCGATGCTCTGCGCGGTCGCGCTGTCGTCCTCGATCAAAAGTACCCGCATCGTCGGTCCCCAGCCCCGCCGGCCGCATCAGCGCGCAGACACGTCCCAGCCTTCGCCCGCCACCGGCCTGTGGACGGGCGCTCCGTCGCTCTTGACGTGGAACGCTATGGATTAATCGTTAACAAAACCTGATTCCTGCCCGCAAGCGTCTCGTTCGCAGTTCCGCGAGCTTGACAGGAGAAACATCGCCTCTCCGGTCACGCCCACGGTCCCGATTCCGTTCCGTCCGCGTCCAGGCCGCTCGCCCCCTTCGGCGTAAGTACTTCCTCCGCAACGATCCGATCCCCGGTGTTGTCCGTCGGACACACCGGTACGACTTCGTCGGGCGCGACCACGGCCGCGACCCGGATCGAGCCGCTACGAGCCCGTGACCCGCAGTGTTAAGGAGGCCGGTAAACGAAGCGTTGAGAGCCAGGCCGATGACACAGGATCCGGCAAGATCCGTTGCTTCCCTCGCGTCGGCGCGGGCCGCCCTGGAGCGGATCGAGGTGCTGGAGACGTTCGGGCGGGTCGTGGCGATCCGCGGCCTGCTGGTCGAGGTCGCCGGACCCGTGGCCGCGATGCGACTCGGCGGCCGGGTCGACGTCGAGGGCGCCAACGGCCACGGGCTGGTCCCGTGCGAGGTCATCGGCTTCCAGGGCGATCGGGCACTCGCGATGCCGTTCGGCTCGCTCGAGGGCGTGCGGCGCGGCTGCCCGGCCTATGTCCGCGACGAATCGGCCGGCGCGATCCGGCCCTCCGGCGCGTGGCTGGGCCGGGTGATCGACGCCCTCGGGCGGCCGGTCGACGGGCTCGGCCCCCTGGCGCAGGGGCCCGACGTCTATCCCCTGCGCGCGGATCCGCCCCCGGCCCATGCCCGCACCCGGGTCGGCGGTCCGCTCGATCTCGGCGTCCGATGCATCAACACCTTCCTGACCATGTGCGCGGGCCAGCGGATGGGCATCTTCGCCGGGTCGGGCGTCGGCAAGTCCGTGCTGCTGTCGATGCTCGCCCGCTACACGGCCGCCGACGTGGCGGTGATCGGCCTCGTGGGCGAGCGCGGCCGCGAGGTGCAGGAATTCCTCCAGGACGATCTGGGCGCCGCCGGCCTCGCGCGTTCGGTGGTCGTGGTGGCGACCTCCGACGAGCCGGCCCTGATGCGCCGGAACGCGGCCTACGTGACCCTGTCGGTCGCCGAGCACTTCCGCGATCAGGGCGCCAAGGTCCTGTGCATGATCGACTCGATCACGCGCTTCGCCATGGCCCAGCGCGATATCGGCCTCGCCGCCGGCGAGCCGCCGACCGCCAAGGGCTACACGCCGACCGTCTTCTCGGAGCTGCCGCGCCTGCTCGAGCGCGCCGGCCCCGGGGTGGGGCAGGGGACGATCTCGGCCCTGTTCACCGTCCTGGTCGAGGGCGACGACCACAACGAGCCCGTGGCGGACGCGGTGCGTGGCATCCTCGACGGCCACATCGTCATGGAGCGCGCCATCGCGGAGCGCGGGCGCTACCCGGCGATCAACGTGTTGCGCTCGGTCTCGCGCACCATGCCGCGCTCCTGCGATCCGGCCTATCTCCCGGTCGTGCGGCGCGCGCGGCGGCTGCTGTCGACCTACGCCGACATGGAGGAGCTGATCCGCCTCGGCGCCTACCGGGCCGGCTCCTCCCAGGAGGTCGACGAGGCGGTCGCGCTCATGCCGCATCTTGAGGCTTTTCTGGGGCAGGGTAAGGAAGAAGCAACGTCCATCGGCGATGGTTACGCACGGCTCTCCGAGATCGTCGGCGGGGCCTAGGCACTGTGGGCCGGGGCGTTAACGCTTCGGCGCGATCATGGTGCACGTGGGGGATTCGGGCGGGTCTGCCGTGGGCAGGCTCGCGCACAGGCTCGGTCCGGGCACGATCCCGGACGCGGCCTCAAGCGTTGCGTGGAGTGAGCGTCCTGATGAAATCGCGTGACACGCTGATCCGCCTGCGCCGCTTCCAGGTCGACGAGAAGCGCCGGCGCGTGACCCAGATCGAGATGATGATGGCCGACTTCCAGCGCATGGCGGTGGAGCTCGATCGCGAGGTCGCCGTCGAGGAGGCCCGGGCCGGCATCACCGACGTCGGTCACTTCGCCTACCCGACCTACGCCCGCGCGGCGGCGACGCGCCGGGACAACATGATTCAGTCCGCCCAGGCGCTCGAGGGCCAGCTCGCCGAGGCGAAGGCCGAACTGGGCGAGGCGTTCGAGGAGCTCAAGAAGGTCGAGATCCTGAACGATCGCGAGCGGACCGCCGAGCGCGCTGCCGAATCGGCCCGCGACCAGGCTGCCATGGACGGGATCGGCCTCAACCGCGCCCGGGGCTGACGCGGTCCGGCGGGCCGCTGACCGGCTCCCGCGGCACGAAACCGTCACGATCACCTGACAAGGGGGATCGCGGCGGTCTCATGCCGCTTGCAGCGCGTCGCGTGCCGGCGCATCAGGGGCTCTCCCCAGGGCGTCGGTGTTCATGAAGAAGATCAGCGAGTTCATCTGGCCCTTGATCGGCCTCGCGGCCGTCGTGATATCGGGCTACTTCCTCTACCAGGAATTGAAGACGACCTCGCTCTCGGCGATCTGGGCCGCGATTCTGGCGATCCCGCCGCACCGGATCCTGCTGGCGGCCCTCTCGACCCTGGTCGCCTACGCGGCACTCGCCTGGTACGACCGGATCGCCCTGCTGCATCTGGGCGTCCGCCACATCTCGTGGCTCTTCGTCTCGCTCTGCTCGTTCACGACCTACGCGCTGTCGCACAATATCGGCGCCTCGGTCTTCTCTGGCGCGCTCGTCCGCTACCGGGCCTACACGGCCAAGGGCCTGACGGCGGCGCAGGTCGCCGTGCTGGTGGCGCTCTGCTCGTTCACCTTCTTCCTTGGGACCGTCCTCCTCGGCGGCTTCACGCTGGTGGTCGATCCGCACCTGCTGACGCGGCTCGAGGGCAAGCTGCCGGGCTTCCTCACCGATTCCAAGACCGCGCTGATCGTCGGCATCGGCATGCTGGGCTTCGTCGGCCTGTACGTGATCGGCTCGATCCTGCACCTGCGCCCGCTCCACATCCGCTCGTTCAAGCTCGAGTATCCCCGGCCCGGCATCATGGGACGCCAGCTTCTGGCGGCACCGCTGGAGCTCCTGGGCGCGGCGGGCATCATCTACTTCGCCTTGCCGGAGGCGATGAATCCCGGCTTCATCCCGGTCCTGGCGATCTTCCTGGCCTCGTTCTCGGTGGCACTGGCCTCGCACGCGCCGGGCGGCCTCGGCGTGTTCGAGATCGTGTTCATCACCGCGATGCACATCACCGACGAGGCGCAGAAGGACGCGATCATCGCGGCGGTGATCATCTTCCGGATCTTCTATTTCTGGCTGCCGGCGCTGGTCTCGGTGATCGTGGTGATCGCCTTCGAGCGCTCGCGGCTGGCCGCGGCGATCGGCTCGGCCGCGCACGGGCCCAAGGCGGCCGCCGTGCCGGAGCCGCCCGTCGTCGTTCCCGGCCTCGACGCGCACGAGATGGAGCGGGAGCTCAAGCAGAAGGCGATCTGACAGGACTGGACGCCGTCTCCACGAGCGCCATCACGCCGTCACGTCGGCCCTCAAGCGTCACACCGCACACCACTCCGGATCGTCTTGCCGCGTGCGTGCGCGGTTCGCGCCGATGCCTCTGAGGGCCCACGTGGCGGCTGCGGCGGCCCCGGCAGAGCGCCGGCGCCGCGGCCGGTCGATCCTCAGATCGAGTTCACCGTCCGCAGCCGCGCCCGCGGGTGGATCTCCGCCTGGCTCATCACCGGCGTCTCGCGGCGGAAGCGCTCGATGATCGAGCGCACGAAGGGGCGCGTCTGGGCCGAGGTGACCAGCACCGGCATCTCGCCCTGGCGCGCCGCCGTCTCGAAGCGGTCGCGCACGGTGTTGACGAACTCGCTGAGCTTCGAAGGCTGCATCGCGAGGTAGCGCTCCTCGCGCTCGCCCACGATCGACTCCATGAACGCCTGCTCCCAGGCCGGCGACAGGGTGATGATCGGCAGCATGCCGTTCGGATCCTGGTACTGCGCGCAGATCTGCCGGCCCAGGCGTGCCCGGACGTGCTCGACGACGTCGCGGGGGTTCTTCACGGCGCCCGCCACCTCGGCGACCGCCTCCACGATCGCCCCGAGATCGCGGATCGAGACCCGCTCGGCGAGCAGGAACTGCAGCACGCGCTGGATGCCGGTGGTGGAGATCTGCGACGGCACGATCTCCTTGAGCAGCTCGGCGTGCTCCTTGGGCAGCTCGCGGAGCAGCTTCGAGACCTCGACGTGGTTGAGGAGCTCGGAGACGTGAGCCTTGATGACCTCGGTGAGATGCGTCGACACGACGGTGGCGGCATCGACCACGGTGTAGCCCTTGAGCTGGGCCTGGTCGCGCAGGGCCGCGTCGATCCAGGTCGCCGGCAGGCCGAAGGTCGGCTCCAGCATGTGCTGCCCGGGCAGCTGAACCTGACCGCCCATCGGGTCCATCGCCATGAACTGGCCCGGGAAGATCCGGCCGGTGCCCGCCTCGATCTCCTTGACCCGGACCACGTAGGCGTTGGCGTCGAGCTGGACGTTGTCGAGGATGCGCACCGACGGCATCACGAAGCCCAGTTCCGCGGCGAGCTGGCGGCGCAGGGCCTTGATCTGGTCGGTGAGCCGGTCCTGGCCCTCGCCGTTGACCAGGGCGAGGAGCGCGTAGCCCATCTCGAGCTTGAGGTCGTCGAGCTTCAGCAGGTCGGTGACCGTCTCTTCCTTGGCGGCGCTGGCCGCCGCGACCGCGGCCGCATCCATCGGGACGCCCTGAGCGTCCAGGGGCGGCGCCAGCTTGGCGGTCTTGTTGATGCGCCACGCCGCGTAGCCGGCCCCGCCGCCCAGCAGGACGAAGGGCAGCATCGGCATGCCGGGCAGGAGGGCGATCAGCAGCATCACCGCCGCCGACATGCCCAGCGCCTTGGGATAATGCGCGAGCTGCTTGCCGAGCGCCTTGTCGGCGGCCCCGCGCACGCCGGCCTTCGAGACGAGAAGGCCCGCCGCCGTCGACACGATCAGCGCCGGGACCTGGCTCGCGAGGCCGTCACCGATGGTCAGCAGGGTGTAGCTCTTGGCGGCCTCGCCGAAGCTCAGGCCCTGCTGCGCCACCCCGATGATGATGCCGCCGACCACGTTGATGAAGGTGATCAGCAGAGCCGCCACCGCGTCGCCGCGCACGAATTTCGAGGCACCGTCCATGGCGCCGAAGAAGGAGGACTCCTCCTCCAGGGCCGCGCGCCGAGCCTTCGCGGCCTTCTCGTCGATCAGACCGGCCGACAGGTCGGCGTCGATCGCCATCTGCTTGCCGGGCATCGCGTCGAGGGTGAAGCGGGCCGCGACCTCGGCGATCCGGCCCGAGCCCTTCGTGATGACCACGAAGTTCACGATGATCAGGATCGCGAACACGATGATCCCGATGACGAAGTTGCCCCCCATCACGAAGTGGCCGAAGGCCTCGATGACGTGGCCGGCCGCCGCCGTGCCCTCGTGGCCGTGGCCGAGGATGAGGCGCGTCGAGGCGAGGTTCAGGGCGAGCCGCAGCATCGTGGCGATAAGCAGCAGCGTCGGGAAGACGGTGAATTCCAGCGGATTGTCGATCGACAGGCCGGTCATCATGATCAGGACCGACATGATGATCGACACGGCCAGCAGCAGGTCGAGCAGGATCGCCGGCAGCGGGAAGATGAGGACCGCCAGGATCCCCAGCACGCCGGTGGCAAAGAGGAGGTCCGACCGCTTCGACAGCGCCTGGAGGTCGCCGCGCGTCGGCAGCGTCAGCTGGCCGAGGACCGCCGCCGCCCCTGTCTGTGCCGGCGCGCTCGCCGTCTCTGCCATCGATGCCACCCGCTGCCGCTCACCCGGGACGCGACCGGGACGTACCCGGCAAGATCTGCCGACCGGATGGTTAGCGCGGCGTTAAGATGCGGCCGACGGTGACGGGAACCGGGGCCGCCGCGATCGCTTGATCGGACGGCGAGAGCGTCGATCCGGCATCCGACCGAGCCCGCGTCCGGGCCGCCCGCGCCGCCGCCACGTCTCCGGGCCCAGGCCCGCGAATCCCGGGAGAGTTCGATGGCCCTGCGCGCCCTGACCGCCCTGTTCGACGATTACGACGCCGCCGCAGGTGCGGTGGACCGGCTGGAGGCCGCCGGCATTCCCCACGCGGACATCAGCATCATCGCGAACCGCGACGAGCCCGCGGCCCCGCCGCGGGCGCCGGGGGCCGCCGTGCCCCGACCGGTTGATGCGGCCGACTCCGCCGGCACCGGCGCCACGGTCGGCACGGTGCTGGGCGGCGGCGCCGGGCTGCTCGCGGGCCTGGGTCTGCTGGCGATACCGGGACTCGGCCCGGTGGTGGCGGCGGGCTGGCTCGTCGCCACCGTGACGGGGGCGGGCGTGGGCGCCGCGGCCGGCGGCCTGATCGGCGGCCTGACGGCGGCGGGTCTCAGCGCGGACGAGGCCGAGACCTACGCCGAGGGCGTGCGCCGGGGCGGCACCCTGGTGACGGTGCGCGCCGACGAGTCCCGGGCCGAGCGCGTCCTGTCCATTCTCGACCATGCGGGGTCGATCGATCTCGACGAGCGTGCCGAGGGCTGGCGGGCGCAGGGCTGGACCGGCGGCACGATCGGCCCGGCGGCCGACGACCGGGGCACCGGGTCCGGACGCTGATGATCTCGGACCGTCCCCGGGAAGCCCGGCCGGGCGGTGGTCAGGTCATCATCTTCCGGGCGAACATCGCGGCGCCGAACAGGACGCCCGCGCCCGCGGTGATCAGCCCGATCATCAGGAGCCGCCGCGGCTCGGTGGAGGATTCCGCCTTCACCGGCTCGACGATCGGGCTGAAGAACTCGATCTGCCGGGCCGCGATGATGCGCGCGCGCTCGTGCGCGGTCAGCACCTGCTGATAGTATTTCTCGGCGTTCTTGCGGTCGTTCTCCAAGACCTCAAACTTGGTCAACGCGTCCGAGAGCAGGCGCTTCTGCTCCGGATCCTGGCTGGCGGATTGCCGCTCGATCCGGGCGATGTTCTCGTCGATTTCCTTGATCTGCTGCTTGATGTCGATGATCCGGCGCGCGTCGGGCCCAAGGTCCCGCTGTCCGATGGCGAGCTGCAGTGCGAGGTTGATTCGGGAGGCCCGCAGTTCAGCGATCATCTTGACGTTGATGTCGTTCGTCTTCTGAGCGTCGAGCACGCCCTCGCGATTGCGCAGGTCGCGGGTCGCGAGGCGGATCTTGGTCATCCGCTCCTCGGCGAGCCGCAGCTCGCGCGTGCTCTCGGCGACCGCATCCTCGCGCGACTTGACGGTGAGGTCGTTCACCTTGCGCTCAGCCTCCTTCATGACGGCCTTGGCGATGGCGAGGGATTCCTCGGGATCGAAGGCCTCGACCTCCACCGACAGGATGCCGGATCCGGACTCGACCTCGACGCCGACGCGCCGCTTCCAGTAGCGGAGGAACTTCTCGATCGGCTTCTCCGGATCGAATCGCGAGAAGTAGTCGATCGAATCGTTGCTGTACCACTGGCGCAGCGGCAGCTGCGCCTCGAGGAGCTCCAGCATCGGCCGGCTCAGGATGAACTCGCGCGTGATCAGCGTGTCCTGCGCCACCATCTGGTTCGCCATGCCGGAATTCGTGCCCCCGGTCTCCGAGGACGTCTTCTCGGCGGAGCCGAGGGCCGGCCGGATCGCGAACCGCGCCTCGGTGACGTAGCGATCCGAGGCGATCAGGCCGTAATAGACCGCGCCGGCGAGGGTCGGCAGCAGGAAGCAGACGACGAACAGGATCGGGATCCAGGGATCATTCTTGGCATCGGCCTGGTAAGATCGGATTCCCTTCTTGCGGTCGGCGAAGCGCGACATGCGCGCGATCTGCCGCAGCGACTCGCTGACAGCCTGCTGGCGGTCCGCGGGCGTGACCGGCTGCCCCTCGGCCTTCCGGATCTCCATGTTCATGGTCTGATTCCCGGCCTCCCCGGCCTCGAAGGTCGATCCGTCACCGGGATCCCGACCGCGCCGCACGCGGCGCCGCGATCGTCTCTCGCACGGCGAGGCGGCAAAAGCATGTCGTCACGGCCGGCCGCCGGCGCGGTCAGGCGTTGAGGCGCCGGTACACCTCGATGGCGTCGTTCACGTCCTCGTAGATGATCGCGCGGCCGTTGAGCAGGACGAGCCCCTGCGTGCACCACTGGCGGATCGTCTCCATCGAGTGCGAGACCATGATGATGTCGGCGTTCTTCCGACGCTGCGAGAAGACCTCGTCGCAGCGCTTCGAGAACCGCGCGTCGCCGACCGAGGTGATCTCGTCGATCAGATAGCAGTCGAACGGGATCGCCATGCTCATACCGAAGGCGAGCCGCGCGCCCATGCCGGATGAGTACGTGTAGATCGGAACGTCGAGGTAGCTTCCGAGCTCAGAGAAGTCCTCGACGAAATCGAGGACCTTGCGCGGGTCCTCGCCGTAGATGCGCGCCACGAACGTGACGTTGTCGCGCCCGGTCATCTTGGGATGGAAACCGCCGGCGAAGCCGAGGGGCCACGACACTCTGAGGCCGCGGTGGATCCGGCCCCGCGTCGCGTCCTCGGTGCCGGCGATCAGCCGCATCGTGGTCGATTTTCCGGCGCCGTTGATGCCGAGGATGCCGTAGGAGACGCCCGGCTTCAGGGTGAACGACACCTGCTCCAAGATGGTCCGCCGGTGGCCCTCCGTGCGGTAGACCTTGCTGACTTTCTCGAAACGGATCACCGAAATGGTCTCCCGGGCGGCTCGCCGAACCGCCGGTACGAGCGGCCTGACGCACGATCTCCTGCTCGCCGAAAGCGGCGAATCTGAGAACAACATGAGCGCCTTGCCGAGACACGCCGACTCGGTCGGGCAGGGTGCGTCCGCTCCTCGGCCTCGCCGGAGATCTCATTCGGCCGCTTGAAGAAAAGTTCCACCTGTCACTCCCTCGGTTGACGCCATTTCCCATTTGGCATACCAAATACCAACCGACGAGGGCGGGTGACGGCCCTTCAGGGATGCGGGACCGGAAATTTACCGCCGTTCTCGCGAGTGACGTTCAGGAAGGGCCGCCCCATGACAAGGCGCCGGACTGCCGCGATTCACCTCTCATCCGCGCCGCCGACCGGGTGGCGTCCATGAGGACGACCGGGCCGACCCTGGCCGCGCCCGGTCCCTCCGAACTTGACGGTCTGGTCGAGGCCATCGGCGACGCCGTGGTGGTGTCCGATCCGGACGGCGCCATCACCGTCTGGAACCCGGCTGCCGAGCGCATCTTCGGCTTCACCGCCGCCGAGGCGCTGGGGCAGAGCCTCGACCTCATCACGCCCGAGCGGCACCGTCGCCGCCACTGGGACGGCTACGCCAAGACCATGCGCACCGGCGTCACCCGGTACGGGGCAGAGACCCTGAGGGTGCCGGCGCTCCACAAGGACGGCCACCAGCTCTCCATCGCCTTCACGGTGGGGATGGTGCGGGACGCCTCCGACCACGTGACCGGGATCGTCGCCGTGATCCGCGACGAGACCGATCGCTGGGCCGAGGAGAAGCGCCTGCGCCAGCGCGTGGCCGAACTCGAAGCTTCCTCGGATGCGAACCGCCGGGCACCTTGATCCCGCCGGACGTGCCGAAGGTCCCGATCACCAAACCGCACAGGGAGAACGCCCAATGAGCAAGCCGCTGGAAGGCATCAAGATCATCGACTTCACGCACGTCCAGGCCGGCCCGGCCTGCACGCAGCTGCTCGCTTGGTTCGGCGCCGACGTGATCAAGGTCGAGCGTCCCGGCGCCGGCGACGTGACCCGCACCCAGCTGCGCCACGTCGAGGACGCGGACGCGCTCTACTTCACGATGCTGAACTCCAACAAGCGCTCGCTCACCCTCGACACCAAGACCCAGGCCGGCAAGGAAGTCCTCGAGAAGCTCATCCAGGACTCCGACGTCATGGTCGAGAATTTCGGCCCCGGCGCCCTCGACCGGATGGGCTTCTCCTGGGCCCGCATCCAGGAGCTGAACCCGGGCATGATCCTCGCCTCGGTGAAGGGCTTCTCGGACGGTCACCACTACGAGGACCTGAAGGTCTACGAGAACGTCGCCCAGTGCGCGGGCGGTGCCGCCTCGACCACGGGCTTCTGGGACGGGCCGCCCACCGTCAGCGCCGCCGCGCTCGGCGACTCCAACACCGGCATGCACCTCGCCATCGGCATCCTCACGGCGCTCCACCAGAAGAACAAGACCGGCAAGGGCCAGAAGGTCGCCGTGTCGATGCAGGACTCGGTGATCAACCTCTGCCGCGTGAAGCTGCGCGATCAGCAGCGCCTCGACGCCCTCGGCTACCTCGAGGAGTACCCGCAGTACCCCCACGGCGAGTTCTCCGACGTGGTGCCACGCGGCGGCAACGCGGGCGGCGGCGGACAGCCGGGCTGGGTGCTGAAGTGCAAGGGCTGGGAGACCGACCCGAACGCCTACATCTACTTCACCATCCAGGGCCACGCCTGGGCGCCGATCTGCAAGGCGCTCGGCAAGGAGGAGTGGATCACCGATCCGGGCTACAACACCCCGCGGGCCCGCCAGGATAAGATCTTCGACATCTTCAAGACGATCGAGGAGTGGCTCGCCGACAAGACCAAGTTCGAGGCGGTCGACATCCTGCGCACCTACGACATCCCCTGCGCGCCGGTGCTGTCGATGAAGGAGATCGCCGAGGACAAGTCCCTGCGCGAGAGCGGCACCGTCGTCGAGGTGGCGCACCCGAAGCTCGGCAAGTACCTGACCGTCGGAAGCCCGATCAAGTTCTCCGACATGAAAGTCGAGGTGAAGGCGTCGCCACTGCTGGGCGAGCACACCGATGAGGTGCTCGCAGACCTGGGTTACACGCCGGAGCAGATCCGGGCGATGCACGAGGCCCGCGCGGTCTGATAGAGACCGCCCGACCTCAGCGTTCCTGAGACAGGACGGCGCTCCCCCGGCGCCGTCCTTTTCATGTGCGAGCCCCGGATCCGATGCGCGCATTCCTCAGCCGTTTCCTGCCGGAGCTGACCCCGGTCAGCAAGCGCGAGCGCCTGCGCTCCGCGGCCGGTGCCCTCGTGGGCATCCTGACGACCGGTTTCGTCTGTCGGGTCTCCGTCCCGGCCGAGGCGCTGCCGGTGCTGATCGCCCCGATGGGGGCCTCGGCGGTGCTGCTCTTCGCCGTGCCAGCGAGCCCCCTGGCGCAGCCCTGGTCGATCCTCGGCGGCAACACCGTGGCGGCGCTCGTGGGCGTCACGGCGGCGGCCTGGATCGGCGACCCGTTCGTGGCCGCGTCCTGCGCCATCGGCGTGGCGATCGCGCTGATGATGGTCCTGCGCTGCCTGCACCCGCCGAGCGGGGCCGTGGCGCTGACGGCGGTCCTCGGCGGCCCGGCGATCCGGGAGCTGGGCTACGGCTTCGTGCTGTGGCCGGTGGCGGCCAACTCGCTGCTCCTGCTGACAACCGCCCTGCTGTTCAACAACCTGACCGGGCGCGCCTACCCGCACCTGCGACCCGCCGGGCCGCGAACGGCCGATCCGCCCTCCGGCGCCCGCGTGGGCTTCCGGGCCTCGGACCTCGATGCCGCGCTGGAGGATTTCGACCAGCTTCTCGACGTCGACCGGAGCGACCTGGAGCAGATCCTGCGGCGCGTGCAGATGCGGGTCTACGGCCGCCGCTCAGGGCCGATCACCTGCGCGGCGATCATGTCGCGCGACGTGATCGCGGTGGCGCCGGACGCGCCGCTGTCCGAGGCCATGCGGCTGCTGCGCCGTCACCGGATCAAGGCGCTCCCGGTCACCGACGAGGGCGCGCGCGTCCTCGGCATCGTCACGCAGACCGATCTGCTCGACAAGGCCGCCTGGGACCGGAACGGGCCGCGTCTCGGCCTCGGCCGCCGCCTGCGCCTCACCGCCGAGCGCGGCCGCGCCCCTCACGGCTGCGCGGCCGACATCATGAGCGCCGTCGAGCCGGTCGGTCCCGACACGCCCGTGGCCGCGCTGGTGCCGCGGATGTCGGAGGCGGGGCTTCACCACCTGCCGGTGGTCGACACCGACGGCCGCCTGGTCGGGATCGTCTCGCAGACGGACCTGATCCCGGCGCTCCTGTCCGAGACCGACGCGCGCGAGGCACCGGTCCGCGCCCGCGCGCCGGCGCGGGCCGCCCTGGCCTGAGCCTCAGGGGCGTTCGGCCGGGTCCGCCAGGAAGAACGCGACGGCCTGCGCCACCACGGCCGGCTGGTGGGCGTGCGGGCCGTCATACTCGACGAAGGTCACCGGATAGCCGGCCTCGCGCAGGGCCGGCACGTGGACCCGGGCGCTCCGGTCGATCGGGATCTGCTCGTCCTGCGTCCCGTGAGACAGGAAGATGCGCGGCGCCCCGACCTGCAGGTGAACCGACAGGAACCCGGCCGACGAGACGATCAGGTGGCGCGCCACGTCGCCGTTGGCGAGCCCCAGGGAGAGCGTATAGCTGCCGCCGTCCGAGTGGCCCGCGAAGCAGAGCCGCTGCGGATCGAGCAGGAACCGGTCAGCGACGTGATCCAGCGCCGCCGCGACCCGCTCCCGGTCCGGCCCGTGACCGGCGATGACGAGGTCCCACGTCGGAAACAGGGATTGCGGCACGAGGAGCAGGAAGCGCTCGGTCCGGGCATGCGCCTCCAGCATCGGCAGGATCCGCTCGGCGCTGCCGCCGCCGCCGTGGAACAGCACCACGAGCGGGCAGGGGCGGCGCGGATCGAGACCCTCGGGAACCACCAGCACCGCGTCGCGCTCGGCGAAGAGGCCGAGATCGTGCCGGCCTGGGGGAAGGGGCTCCTCAGTCGGGAGACGGTGTCGGAAGTGCAGGCGGCCGGCGAGGTCGGGATCGATCATCGCGGGGACTCGTCGGATCGGTGTCTGGGATCGCGCGACGTAGCTTGCCGCCGCGAAGGCCTGCCCCTCCCACAGGGGCGAGGGGAACTGCGGATCGGCCTGAGAAGATGCCGCTCATTCACGAACGGCCGGACCGCTGAGCGATCCGGCCGGTCTGTCGATGTCAGGGGACCGGGCTGAGGACGCCCGCGGCCCTCACTTCTTCTTCTTGATCCCGCTCTGGGGGTTGAGGCTGCCGATGTTGCCGCTCTCGCTGCCGGCGGCCGGGTCGATGACGGCGTTGACCAGGGCTGGGCGGCCCGAGTTCATCGCCTCGTTGACCGCGCGGGTCAGCTCGTCCGGCGTGGTGACGTGGTAGCCGACGCCGCCGAAGGCCTCGATCATCCGGTCGTAGCGGGAATCCGGCACGAATACCGTGGTGGCCGGATCGCGACCGGTCGGGTCGGTGTCGGTGCCGCGATAGATGCCGTTGTTGTTGAACACCACGATGCAGACCGGCAGGCCGTACCGGCAGATCGTCTCGACCTCCATGCCGGAGAAGCCGAAGGCGCTGTCACCTTCCACGCAGAGGACCGGCTTGCCGGTCTCGACCGCGGCCGCGACGGCGAAGCCCATGCCGATGCCCATGATGCCCCAGGTGCCGACGTCCAGGCGCTTGCGCGGCTGGTACATGTCGATGATGCCGCGGGCGAGGTCGAGGGTGTTGGCGCCCTCGTTGACCAGGATCGCGTCCGGCCGCTCCTTGATGATGGTGCGGAGCGCCCCGAGCGCGGCGTGGAAATTCATGGGCGAGGCGTTGCTCATGAGCTTCGGCGCCATCTTGGCGATGTTCGCCTCGCGCTTGGTCTTGAGCGTCTCGATCCAGTCGGACGGGGGCTGCTGCCAGCCCTGGCCCATGCCGTCGAGCAGTGCCTGGACGCAGGAGGCGATGTCGCCGACCACCGGAGCGACGATCTCGACGTTCGAGTCCATCTCGCGGGGCTCGATGTCGATCTGGATGAACTTGGTCGAGCCCGGCTCGCCCCAGCTCTTGCCCTTGCCGTGCGACAGCAGCCAGTTCAGCCGGGCGCCGATCAGCAGCACCACGTCCGAGTCCTTCAGCGCCGTCGAGCGCGCCGCGCCGGCCGAGAGCGGGTGGGTGTCGGGCAGGAGGCCCTTGGCCATGCTCATCGGAACGTAGGGGATGCCGCTCGTCTCCACGAGGGCGCGGATCGCCTCGTCGGCCTGGGCGTAGGCGGCGCCCTTGCCGAGCACGATCAGCGGCCGCTTGGCGGATTTCAGGACCTCGAGCGCCCGGGCGATCGCCTCGGGAGCGGGGTGCTGGGCCGGGGCCGGGTCGATCACCTTGACCAGCGACTTCTGGCCGGCCTCGGCGTCCATCACCTGGGAGAACAGCTTGGCGGGCAGGTCGAGGTAGACGCCGCCCGGCCGGCCCGAGCAGGCCGCGCGGATCGCGCGGGCGACGCCGATGCCGATATCGGCGGCGTGCAGGACGCGGAAGGCCGCCTTGCACAGGGGCTTGGCGATGGCGAGCTGGTCCATCTCCTCGTAGTCGCCCTGCTGCAGGTCGACGATCTCGCGCTCGGAGGAGCCCGAGATCAGGATCATCGGGAAGCAGTTGGTGGTGGCGTTGGCGAGGGCGGTCAGGCCGTTGAGGAAGCCCGGTGCCGAGACGGTGAGGCAGATGCCCGGCTTCTGGGTGAGGAAGCCCGCGATCGCCGCGGCGTTACCGGCGTGCTGCTCGTGGCGGAACGAGATGACCCGCATCCCCTCGGCCTGGGCCATGCGGCCGAGATCGGTGATCGGGATGCCCGGGACACCGTAGATGGTGTCGATGCCGTTGAGCTTGAGCGCGTCGATGACGAGGTGGAAGCCGTCGGTCAGATCGGGCTCGGCCTCGACCTCGGGGGCGGTGTGGACGATCTTGGCGACTGCGGTCATCACGGTTTCTCCCGGAAGATCGGTTTGGACGGGCGGCGCTCGGCGCCGGCTGGCTGGGGATCCCCCGCGCTCCCGAAGACGGGGCGGGCGGGAGATCCGGGAAGGTTGGGCGTCGCTTCCGCGACGCCGTGGGGTGGGAGGCCGGTCAGGCCGCCCGGATCGGCTGGGCGCCGAGCGCCGCGGGCTGGTCTTCCGAGGCGAGGTAGCGGGCCCGCATCGGGCGCAGGACGAACATCGCCAGCGCCGCCGCCGTCACGTTGAGGACGATGATCAGCGTGAACACCGCCGACCAGCCGTAGGCCGCCGACAGGATGCTGGCGAAGGGGACGAGGAAGGCCGCGGTACCCTTGGCGGTGTAGAGCAGGCCGGCGTTGCTGGCGGCGTACTTGGAGCCGAACGTGTCGCCGCAGGTCGCCGGGAACAGCGAGTAGATCTCGCCGAACACCCCGAAATACACCGCGGTGGCCAACACGAAGACCATCGGGATGTGGCCGTAGGTCAGCAGCACGATCACGGCCAGCGCCGCCGTCGAAAAGGCGATGAACATCGTGTTCTCGCGGCCGATATGGTCGGAGACGTAGCCGAAGAACGGCCGGCCGAACCCGTCGAAGACCCGGTCGAGCGAGATCGCCAGCGTCAGCGCCGCCATCTGCAGGCCGAACAGGCTCACCGGGACGCCGGCCACCTGGAAGTCATGGGCGATCGGGGCGATCTGCGCCGCCGCCATCAGGCCACCGGAGGCGACCATCACGAACATCACGTACATCACCCAGAAGACCGGGGTGCGCACCGCCTCGCGCGGGCTGCGGTCGACCTTGGTCTGCGGCAGGCGCGTCTTCTTGCGCTGGACCGGCGTGTTGGTCGACGGCTTGCGCAGCAGGAAGGCTAGGGCGAGGACCACGGCGCCCTGGCCGATGCCGAAATACAGGAATGCGTCCTGGTAGCCGCTGGACGCGATCATGCGGGCGATCGGCACCACCGTGATGGCGGCACCCGCGCCGAAGCCGGCCGCGGTGGCACCGGCGGCGAGGCCGCGGCGATCCGGGAACCACTTGAGCGCGTTGCCCACACAGGTGCCGTAGACCGAGCCCGCACCGATGCCGGCGATGACGGCGCCGAGATAGAGCATCGCCAGGCTGTCGGCGTACGCGTTGATGGTCCAGGCGAGGGCGATCATCACGCCGCCGAAGGCGACCACGATCTTCGGACCGTAGCGGTCGACGAACCAAGCCTCGACCGGAACCAGCCAGGTCTCGGTGGCGACGAACAGCGTGAATGCGAGCTGGATCGCCGCGCGGCCCCAGTGGTAACGCTGATCGATCGGGTCCACGAACAGTGTCCAACCGTATTGGAGGTTGGCGATCATGGCCATGCAGATCACGCCGAAGGCGAGCTGCCACCATTTCGCCGACGGCGAATCCTGGCGTTCCATCCCTGAGCCTCTCTCTTGGGCGGCGCGGCCTTGCTGTGGCGGCGTCTCTGGTGCACCGACGATCATGCACATCCGTTCTAGGTATGCAATATACCAGCGTGAGACGGACCGGATGAACTGTCAGGGCGGCGATATTATTCCGTTTGCCCCGCTGCAGGAATCGGGCCCCACGCGCCGAGCGTCGGCGCGTCAGCCGGGTGCAGCGTCTCCTCCAGGGTAGGGATGGAACTTGGATCGGCCGGAAAGCCGATGGCCGCACAGGCGGCCTCCCAGTCCGGGCCCGCCTTCACCGCCGCCAAAGTGTCCCGATCCAGCGCGGTGATCCGACCTCGGTCGAGGCGCAGGATCGCCCGCCCGGTCTCGGCCTGAACGAATCGGACGGTGGCCATCCGGCGCAGGCATTCCCGTAGGAAGGTGGTGTTGGCGGCTGCAGAGAGGTCGGCGCCCTTGAACACCGCCTCAGGGCCGCGGGCGAAGATGTCGACCTTCCGGAAGCGGTCGATGTCGATCAACCCCTTCACGTCGAGGATGTTGAGGATCCCGTCCGCCCAGAACGCGATGGTGCGCGGGCGCTCGCCCAGCGGCACGCTGTTGTCGAGGAACTCGCAGACCACCTGCTTGTCGCGTGCGAGCGCCCAGTTAAAGAACAGGCGCGGCATCCCGGTATAGGCCTCGACGTTGTGGGCCAGCAGGTCCTCCACGGCCTTGTAGCGGCCGAACAGCTCGCCGCGCTTCCAGGCGCGCTCCACGGTATCGGCCGGGGGCGTGACCATGAACTGCATGTAGACCCGATCGCCGAACCGCGTGAGCAGCTGGCCGCCCCCGTCCGAGCCGGCCTCGGCCTGGAAGCTGTCGAACCGGAACCGGTCGATCAGCAGGTTCGAGATCCGCCGCTCCGCCGCCTTGCGGGTGACGTAGCGGTCGAGCTTCATATCGATGATCTCGACCTCGTAGCCGGTCAGCGTCCCGGCGTAGCGGGAGGCTTCGCCCAGGCTGTCGTAGTCGAGGAGGTACTTGCGCCAGACATCGGGGGTGATCACCGCGAAATCCGACCACGCCATGCCCAGGCGCCTGGCGAGGCCGAGCTGGTAGGGGCGGATCGTGCTCTTCCCGGACGCCGAGGCACCCTTCACGTTCATCACCACCGGATGATCCTGGGGCGCCAGCCGCCGGTAGCGCTGCGCCTCCACGACCGCGTCGATCCAGGGCTCGATCTGCTCGCCGATGCGCCGGCTGCCGTAGCCGTTCGAGACCAGCGTCCCCGCGATGGTCCGCAGCAGGGCCGCGTCGCGGATGACCGTGTTCTGCCGGGCGATCAGGCCGGCCACGACGGCACGCAGAGCCTCGCAGGCGGCGATCTCCAGGGCGTCGCCGGCTTCGGCGGCGCGCCGCTGCCAGGTCTCCAGATGGCGCAGGGCGCGGGTCGCGAGATCCTCGCGCGGGGCCTCGAGCGCCGGAGGGCGGCGTCCGAGGAGGCGGTCGAGCCAGCGCGGCTCCGGCGGCGGTGGAGGCCGGTCGTCCAGGATGGCGGCGACCTCGCGGGCGAGCACCGCGTCGGCCTCGGCGCGGATCCCCGCGAGGGCGGTCTCGATCTCGCCGAGGCGCGGCTCGATCCCCTCGCGCAGGATCGTGGTGACGATGGCGCGGAAGTTCACGCCGAGATCGGCGTAGACCGCGCCGACCGGCACGGACAGGTCCGACATGACCCGGATCAGGACTTCGTGGACGACGAGGCGGCCGGCCCGGAACCGGGTGAGCTGGCGGGCGGGCAGCCCGCAGAGGTCGCTCAGATCCAGGGCGTCGCGGAGCGGCGTCTCGACGTGCTCCGGCCGGTAGACGGTGACCAGCGGCACGAACGCGGACGGCAGATCGGACCGGACGCCCGGATTCCAGGGGCCGATCGCTGCCTCGGGGGAGCGGACCGCCGCGTCCGTCACGCGCGCGGCCGCCGTATCCTGAGGCGGACGCTCCGGTCGGCCGGCCGCGGGCCGCGGGGCCGCACGGCGGCCCCGGAGGCGTCCGGGACCTCAGGATAGGAGCTGGACAGGCGCCCTCCGGGTCCGAGCGGTGAACCCGGCCGTCCCGACGATGAACGCACCGCCGCGGACGGGAGACGGCTCCTAGAAGATCTTCTGGAACCAGCCATGGGCGTCATTGGAATTGCCCCGCTGGATGTCCACCAGCAGGCTCCGCAGCCGCTGGGCCACCGGGCCGGCCTTGCCGTTCCCGATCGTGAAGCTCTCCTCCCGGCCCTTCACGGTGCCGATCGGCGTGATCACCGCGGCGGTGCCGCAGGCGAAGGCCTCGGTGAGGCGTCCCTCCCGCACGTCGGCGCGCCACGCGTCGATCGTGTAGGGCTCCTCCTTGACCGTCAGGCCGGCCTCCCGGGCCAGGGTGATCACCGAGTCGCGGGTGATGCCAGGCAGGATGCTGTCCGAGAGCGGCGGCGTCACCAGCGTGCCGTCCTCGAAGACGAAGAACACGTTCATGCCGCCGAGTTCCTCGACGAACCGGCGCTCGGCCGCGTCCAGGAACACCACCTGCTCGCAGCCCTGGGACGCCGCCTCCGACTGCGCCGCGAGGCTCGCGGCGTAGTTGCCGCCGCACTTGGCCGCGCCGGTGCCGCCCGGGGCCGCGCGGGTGAAGTGCTCCGAGACCCACACCGTCACGGTGCCGGTCGGATCCTTGAAGTACGAGCCGACGGCCGAGGCGATCGTCACGAACAGGTATTCCGAGGCCGGCTTGACCCCGAGAAAGGCCTCGCTGGCGATCATGAACGGGCGCAGGTAGAGGCTGCCGTCCGGCGTGTCGGGGATCCAGGCGCGGTCGATCTCGACGAGCTTGCGCATCGCCTCCACGAAGGCGTCCTCGGGGAACGGCGCCATCGCCATGCGCTCGGCCGAGCGGCGGAACCGCAGGGCGTTCGCCTCGGGTCGAAACAGGGCCGCGCCGCCGTCAGCGGTGCGGTAGGCCTTGAGGCCCTCGAAGATCTCCTGCGCGTAGTGCAGCACCGCGGCGGCGGGGTCGAGCGGGATGGCCTCGCGGGCCTGGATCCGCGCGTCGTGCCAGCCGCGGCCGGCCGTGTACCGCGCCACCACCATGTGGTCTGTGAACACCTTGCCGAAGCCTGGATTCGCCATCAGTGCGGCCCGCTCCTCGGCGGTCCGCGGCGCGGGATGACTTTGGATCTCGAACGTCAGGTCGCTCACGGTGTGGTCCTCATCGACTGAGGCCCTTATGGCGCGCTCCGGCGCGCGAATCTACGGAGCCGGCGCATGACGGCGTCGCCGCACATGCGAGTCACCCTGCGTGTCACTCCGCGGTCGCCGGTTCCGACAGCTGCAACCGGTGAAGGCGCGCGTAGGGGCCGCCAGTCGCGAGCAGGTCGTCGTGCCGCCCGATCTCGATCACGCGGCCGGCGTCCATCACGGCGATCTGATCGGCCTCGCGCACCGTCGAGAGCCGGTGGGCAATCACCAGGGTGGTCCGGCCGCGCATCAGCCGGGTCAGCGCCTCCTGGACGAGCCGCTCCGATTCGGAATCGAGGGCCGAGGTCGCCTCGTCGAGGAGCAGGATCGGCGCGTCCTTGAGGAAGGCGCGGGCGAGGGCCACCCGCTGCCGCTCGCCGCCGGAGAGCCGCCCGCCGCCCGATCCGACCCGGAAGTCGTAACCCTCCGGCAGGGCCGTGACGAAGGTGTGGGCCGCGGCGGCCGCGGCCGCCGCCTCGATCTCCGCGCGCGTCGCTCCGGGCCGGCCGAAGCCGATATTGGCGGCGATCGTGTCGTCGAAGAGCACGACCTCCTGCGACACCACCGCGACCGCGGCGCGCAGCGAGGCCAGCGTGACGGTCCGCACGTCCTGGCCGTCGATGGTCACCGCGCCGCCGGTGACGTCGTAGAGGCGCGGAACGAGGTTGAGCAGCGAGGACTTCCCGGAGCCCGAGCGCCCGACGAGTGCGGTCACGGAGCCGGCGGGGACCGCGAGGTCGATGCCCTCCAGCGCCGGCGCGTCCGGCCGGTAGCGGAAATGCACGTCCGCGAACCGGATGCCGCCGCCCGCGATCGCCAGCGGCCGGGCGTCCGGCGCCTCGCGGATCGTGGGGACCTCGTCCATCACGTCGAAGTAGCGCCGCATCGCGGCCGCGGCCTCCTGCAGGATGGCGTTGAGGTTGCCGAGCGCCCGGGCCGGCTGCGCCGCGAGCAGCAGCGCCGCCACGTAGCCGGTGAAGTCGCCGACCGTCTTCTCCCCGGCCAGCACGCGCTGCCCGACCAGCACCAGCACGCCCGCCACCGCGATGCCGCCGCCGATCTCCAGCAGCGGGTCGAGGCGGCCGCGGGCGTTGGCGGCCTTCATCTTGAGGCGGCGCACCTCGTCGAGGGCGGCGGCGGCGCGGCCCTTGAGGTAGCTCTCCATGGCGAAGGTCTTGGCGACCCGGGCCCCCTGCAGGCTCTCGGAGATCAGGCTGGCGGTGGCGCCCATCTGCTCCTGGGTCGAGGTCGAGACCCGCCGCAGCTTCCGGCCGATCCGCCCGATCGGCCCGGCGACGAACGGGACCGTGACACCGGCCACCAGGGTCAGCACAGGATCCATCCAGATCAGCGCGGCCACGAGCCCGATCAGCATCGCGATGTCGCGGAGAAGGACTGTCGAGATGCGGGTCAGCGCCTCCTTGATGAAGGCGAAGTCGGTGGTGAAGCGCTGGGTCAGCGCCGCCGGGCTCTCGCGGCCGAGCTGGGCGAGGTCCGAGTCGATCAGGTGGCTGTAGAGCGCGGACTGCATGTCGGCCTCGACCCGGGTCACCACGCGGTTGGTCAGCACCGTCTGGCCGTAGAGGGCGAAGCCGCGCGTGGCCGTGACCACGATCACCACCAGCGGTCCGTACGCGATGGCGGCGGCGTCCTTGCGGTCGAAGGCGTCGAAGGCGGCCTTGATCAGCGCGGGGTAGAGCCCCGTCGAGGCGCCCACCAGCGCGATGAGCACCAGCACCACCGCCAGGGTGGCCCGGTGCGGGTACAGCCAGGTGCGCCAGAGCCGGGCGAGGAGGGGAGCCGTGTCGCCGGGAAGGCGCGCCATGAGACCTACCGGGTCGGATCAGTGCCGCCCCCGGTCAGGATGCGCGGCGGCAGCGGTTTGCCGCCGCCGCCGCCGCGGATCAAGGCTTTTGCTCAGCGGTCTTCGCCGCGCGGCCCGCGATCGTCGTCGTGCTCGCGCTGCCAGCCGCCCCGCATGCCGTGGCCGCCCATCGGGCCCATCGGCCGGGCGAGGATCAGGGCGCGCCGCTTCTGATCGGGGTCGAGGCTGGCGTAGAGCGGCTGCGACGCGTCGGCGAGCTTGCGCAGGGCGTCGCCCCGCGCGCTCGCCGCGTCCGCCATCGCCCGCAGCGCCGCCGGGGCGTCGTCGCTGAATTTCGGCCGGTCGCGCATCGCCGCGCGGCGCTGCTGGCGCAGCTTGGCCATGTCGCGGATCGCCGCCTCGACCGGCGGCCAGAGCTTCTCCTGGTCGGGCGTCAGCTTCAGGCCCGCATGCAGGGCGGCGATGCGGGCATCCGTGAAGGCCGCGCGGTCCTCGGGCGTCAGCGCGCTCCAGCGCCCGTGCCCGCGGAATCCGCCGGGCCCGTGATCGTGCGCGAAGGCCGCGCCGGCGAGCCCCAGGCCGAGGGCGCCGCTGATGAGAATGGCCGCTCTCATACGTCGGGACATGGACATCTCCGTCTTACGCTCGGGACGTCGTCGCGGCCCGCGGCGGCGCCCAACGCCGCGCATGAGGCACCGACCGTGTATCCCGCTTGTGTATGTAACAATGTTACATTAGTGGCAGGCGCGACGGGGAATCGGGCAGGTGGAGCGGTGCGGCGCGTGGCGAGAACATTCCGGATCACGGCGCTCGCGATCCTATCCCTGTGGTTCGGGTCGGCGGGGCCGGCCTCGGCTGCCGGGCAGGACGGGCCGGTCCGGGCGGTGGCGACGTTCTCGATCCTCGGCGACCTCGTCCGGCAGGTCGGTGGATCGCACGTGACGGTGGCGACGCTGGTCGGGCCGGACTCCGATGCCCACGGCCTGAGCCCGTCCCCGGCCGACGCGCGCAAGCTCGCCGAAGCCGACATCGTGTTCGTCAACGGCCTCGGGCTGGAGGGCTGGTTCGACCGGCTGATCCGAGCTTCCGGAACGCGCGCCCCCGTCGTGGTGGCCTCCGCGGGCGTGAAGCCGATCCCCGCGCAGGACGAGCACGCCCACGGCGACGGCGACCACGGGCACGGCGACCACGCCGTGGACCCGCATGCCTGGCAGGATGTCGCCAACGTGCGGATCTACGTGGCGAACATCCGGGACGGCCTCGCCAAGGTCGATCCGGCCCATGCCGACGCCTATCGGGCGGCGGCGGCCGCCTATCTCGCCGAGCTCGACGCGCTAGAGCGGGACGTGCGGGCGGCGATCGCCCGCATTCCGCCGGAGCGGCGGCGGATCATCACGACCCACGACGCCTTCGGCTACTTCGCGGCGGCCTACGGCCTGCGCTTCATCGCGCCGCAGGGCGTGTCGACGGACAGCGAGGCGAGTCCGCGGGACGTGGCGGCGATCATCCGCCAGATCCGGAAGGAGCGCGTGCCGGCGGTGTTCCTCGAGAACATCAGCGACCCGCGCCAGATGCAGCAGATCGCCCGCGAGAGCGGCGCCCGCGTCGGCGGCAAGGTCTATTCCGACGCGCTCTCGGCGCCGGGCGGTCCGGCCGCGACCTATCTCGATCTGATGCGGTCGAACCTCAAGGCGTTCGACGCGGCGCTGATGCCGGGCTAGCCCCGCCGCGGAGAAGGCCCGCCGCCGCCGTTCGCCTTGGCGGCGTCGGACATGACATAGCGTAAACCGCCGGTTAAGAGGCCCCCACTAGCCTTACGAAACGGGTGCCAGCCGATCCTCGTACGCGAGGGCTCAAGGCCTTGGGGCCTTGTCAGAACGCGTAGCTCGGAGATCGCGTGGCTTGGGGGCCTGACCGCTGGCGCTTCTATCGGCTCGTCGCGCGCGAGGCCGCGCGCGCGGTGCGCGCCGCCGGCGCCAGCGTCACCGCCTCGCCCGACATCCTCGCCCGGATGCGGGTGGCCGGGCTCGTGATCGCGCCGCAGGACCTGCGCACCTCCGACGCGACCTTCGCGGACGACATCTATGCCGGATTGTTCGTCTTCGCCGGCCGGTCGCTCGCGGCGAGCGGCGGCTCGCCCTTCGATTACGCGGCGCCGTCACCGGAATGGGCCGACGAGCTCTACGGCTTCGGCTGGCTGCGTCACCTGCGCGCCGCCGACACCGCGCTCGCCCGGGCCAATGCCCGCGCCTTCGTGGCCGATTTCATCGCCGGCCGCGGCGACGCGGTGCTCGCCCGGCAGACGCCGGTGGCGGCGCGCCGGCTGATCTCGTTCCTGTGCCAGTCGCCCCTCGTGCTGGAGGGCGCCGACCACGGCTTCTACCAGAACTTCCTGAAGGCGATCGGGCGCAACGCGCAGCAGCTCGAGCGTGACCTCCGGCGGGGCGTGCCGCCGCAATGGCGCCTGAACGCCGCGGTGGCGCTCTGCTACGCCGGCCTGTGCTGCGACGGCATCCAGCCGATCCTGCGACGGGCGACCCGGATCCTGACGCGGGAACTCGACCGGCAGATCCTGACCGATGGCGGCCACCGCTCCCGCGACCCGCGCTTCGCCATGGAGCTGCTCCTCGACCTGCTGCCCCTGCGCCAGAGTTATCTGAGCCGCAGCGTCGAGCCGCCGCTCTCGCTCCTGCGCGCAATCGACCGGATGCTGCCGCTGCTGCGTCTCCTGCGGCACCCGGACGCCTCGCTGAGCCACTTCAACGGCATGGGCGCCACGGACGCGGACCATCTCGCGACCCTGCTGGTCTACGACGGCGCGCTCGCCCGCCCGCTGATGCACGCGCCGAATTCCGGCTACGAGCGCCTTGAGGGCGGCCGGGTCGTGATCGTGGCCGATGTCGGCGCCAGCCCGCCGCTGCCCTACTCGGTCAATGCCGGTGCCGGCTGCCTCGCCTTCGAGATGTCGAGCGGACCGCAGCGCATCGTGGTCAATTGCGGTCTGCCGGCCAGCGGCGCGGATCTGCGCCTCCTGGCCCGCTCGACGCCGGCCCATTCCACGGCCGCGGTGGCCCACGCCTCGTCCTGCCGGTTCCTCACCCGCACCGGCTGGTGGGGCGAGCGGCTCCTGGCCGACTGGCTGATCCGCCGGCGCGGCCCGGTGGTGCTGAGCGGTCCGTCCGCGGTGGCCGCCGAGCGCGCCGAGGAGACCGACAGCGTCGTCCTCGCGGCCCGGCACAACGGCTACGGCCCCGAGTTCGGCATCGTGCACGAGCGCCGCTGGCAGCTCTTCCACGCGACGGCCCGCCTGGAGGGCCGCGACGCCTTCCTGCGCCAGGGCAAGGGGCTCAGCCGCGGGCGGCGGCTGCGCCCGCAGGACGTGGCGATCCGCTTCCACCTCCATCCCGGGATCGCGGTGCGCAGCATCCCCGAGGGGCTGGAACTCGCCTCGGCGCTCGGGGAGATCTGGACGTTCCGCGCCGAGAACGCCGCGATCGCCATCGAGGAGAGCGTCTACTTCTCGGGGCTGACCGGGCCGCGCCGGACCGACCAGATCGTCCTTCACCTGCGGGTCGCCGACGACGTCGAGGTCCGGTGGACCTTCGAGCGCCAGGCCTCCGCGCCCCTGCGCGGCGTGGCGCCCTGACAGGTTCGCGACGGGGGCGGCTGGCCGGGGTCACCGTTTCCATGCTACCGCGCCGGAAAATCTCGAACTTTCGGCACGAAGCTATGGCGCACGATCAGGTGCGGGTCTCCCGCGCGCTCCTCTCGGTCTCGGACAAGACCGGACTCGTCGACTTCGCCCGGGCGCTCCACGCCCGCGGCATCGTGCTGGTCTCGACCGGGGGCACCCACCGCGCCCTGGTGGAGGCCGGCCTGCCGGTCACCGAGGTCGCCGACCTGACGGGCTTCCCGGAGATGATGGACGGTCGGGTCAAGACGCTGCACCCGGCGGTCCACGGCGGCCTGCTGGCCATCCGCGACAACCCGGAGCATCAGGCCGCGCTCGCCGCCCACGGGATCGGCGCCATCGATCTTCTCGTGGTCAACCTCTACCCGTTCGAGGCCACCATCGCGGCCGACCGGTCGGACGCCGACTGCATCGAGAACATCGATATCGGCGGCCCGGCGATGATCCGCGCGGCGGCCAAGAACCACGCGGACGTCGCCGTCGTCACCGACGTGTCGGACTACGCCGGCGTGCTCGCCGCCCTCGAGGCGCAGGACGGGTCGCTCGGCGCGGACCTGCGCCGGAGCCTGGCGCAGAAGGCGTTCGCCCGCACCGCGTCCTACGATGCCGCCATCGCCAACTGGATGGCGGGCCGCTTCGGCGCCGACGCGCCGGCCCGGTTCCGCGCCTTCGGGGGTGCCCTGGGCCAGGAGCTGCGCTACGGCGAGAACCCCCACCAGTCGGCGGCCTTCTACCGCGCGCCCGGCAAGGTCCGTGCGGGCGTGGCCACCGCCCGCCAGCTCCAGGGCAAGGAGCTGTCCTACAACAACTTCAACGACACGGACGCCGCCTACGAGTGCGTGGCCGAGTTCGACCCGGCCCGGACCGCCGCCGTGGCGATCATCAAGCACGCCAACCCCTGCGGCGTCGCCGAGGGGGCCAGCCTCCTCGAGGCCTATGAGCGGGCTCTGAGCTGCGACCCGACCTCGGCCTTCGGCGGCATCGTCGCCCTGAACCGGACGCTCGACGCCGAGGCGGCCCGCCGGATCGTCGAGATCTTCACCGAGGTGATCATCGCCCCCGACGCCACGCCCGAGGCGGCGGCGATCGTGGCCGGCAAGAAGAACCTGCGCCTGCTGCTGGCCGGTGGCGTGCCCGATCCGCGGGCCGGCGGCGAGACCGTGCGGACCCTCGCGGGCGGCCTGCTGGTCCAGACCCGGGACGCGGCGGTCGTCGACGACATGCCGCTCACGGTCGTGACCAAGCGCGCGCCGAGCGAGGCCGAGCTGGCCGATCTCCGGTTCGCCTACCGGGTGGCCAAGCACGTGAAGTCGAACGCCATCGTGTACGCGAAGGCCGGCGCCACGGTCGGTATCGGCGCGGGTCAGATGTCGCGGGTCGATTCCTCGCGCATCGCCGCCTGGAAGGCCGCCGAGGGGGCGAAGCGTCTCGGGGTCGCGGAGAGCCTCGCGCTCGGTTCGGTCGTGGCATCGGATGCGTTCTTCCCGTTCGCGGACGGGCTGATGGCCGCCGCCGAGGCGGGCGCCACCGCGGTGATCCAGCCCGGCGGCTCGATGCGCGATGCGGACGTCATCGCGGCGGCCGATGAGGCCGGGCTCGCCATGGTCCTGACGGGGCACCGCCACTTCCGGCACTGAGCCGGCAGGCCGTTCCCCGGTTCTCCGAGAAGGCGCGCGACCTCCGCGGTGTCCGGAACTGTCCGGCTACCGCGGAGGTCTCCCTGTTGCGCGCCGTTAACGATCCGCCGCGATCATATCGGCCGGACCGATTTTGGGCCGGGCGCGCAATTCCGGCCAGCATTGCCGTGAACAGGTGCGGGTCGGTTCGAAGCTCGGCAATGGATGTCTGGCATCCAGAAATGCTATTTTTCGGGCATTATTACCGGTGTAATATCTCGGTCTTCGCGAATATGTTCGGCGTCTGCTGCCTGGGTTGAAATTTTCTCGGTCGCGCGCCATCATCACACGGATATGCGCCGGAAGATCGTGTGAAGAACTTCCTGGAACAGGTCCGGGTCGGGTGACGAGATGGTGGTCGCAGCGCTGTTGTTCCTCGTGGGATGGCTGATCGGCCGATCCTACTCGGTGATCGTCGTCGCCATGACCTCGTCGGTTATCCTGTTCGCGGCCATGACGATCTTCATGTCCGTCTACGGGATGGACCTGCTGCGCGTGCTGATCGTGATCGGATATCTGACCGCGCACCAGGCGGGATATCTCCTCGGCGCCTATCTCAGCGGCTGCCCCGAGAACAGCGGGGGGCGTTGAGGCGGATCACCACCACCAGACGACGCGTCCGGCGAGACTGTTGATCAGGATCCACAACCCCGCAGCGATGAGGGACCAGGTAATCACAAGGAGAAGCGGCGGCTTCGACCCGGGTTGACGGCGCAGATGTGCCAGGACGGTGTTCACGTTCGAGATCCCAAGGGCCTGGAGCGGAGGGAAACCTCATACGGACTTGTACCGCATAGGGTTCCGCCGGGCCGATTGTCGGCGAATTAAAATTCGTACAGATTCATGTGGTCGGCGCGCCTCCAGGGAAGTCCGGGGCTGCCCGACAATTTACTTTCAGTTGCAATAAACATCCTCTTACAACGTCAATAATCTTTTCGAAAACAGTCGGCGTTACGGCCATCGTCCGATGGGGCGACGTTTCAGCCGAGCCTCGATACTTGTCACCTCCGTATAGGATCCGACAAAACGCAATCCGTGACGAACCGCACGGATCGCAATTTCGCCATGGCGTTGCTGGGTCGACACAAGCGCGACTGACGCGGGGCGCTGTCCCGAACGAGAACGCCCAGGCAGCGTGTGCTGCCTGGGCGCCGTTGCCGCGGGTCTGACCGGGGTCCGGTCGGCTCGCGCCGGTCAGGTGTCGGCGAAGATGTCGCGATCCTTGGTCTCCGGCACGAAGAACACGCCGATGATCACCGTCGCGACCGCGATGACGATCGGGTACCAGAGGCCGAAATAGATGTCGCCGGTCTGTGCCACCATGGCGAAGGCGGTCGCCGGCAGGAGGCCGCCGAACCAACCGTTGCCGATGTGGTAGGGCAGCGACATCGAGGTGTAGCGGATCCGGGTCGGGAACAGCTCCACCAGCATGGCGGCGATCGGGCCGTAGACCATCGTGACGAAGAGCACGAGGATGAACAGCAGGCCGATCACCTGCGCGGGCTGAGCCCGGAAGATGTCGAACGGGTTCGACATCTTGACGATCTCGGGATCGCCGGCCTTCGGATAGCCCGCGGCCTGCAGCGCGGCGGTCGTGGCCTTGTTGGCCTCGACGTTGCCGCCCTGCGGGTACGGGATCTCGGTGTCGTTGACGCGGATCGCCGTGGGCTGGCCGGCCGCGCCGGGCACCGTCGTGTAGCGGACCGACGACTTCGACAGGAAGTCACGGGCGAGGTCGCAGGGCTGGGTGAAGACCCGCGTTCCGACCGGGTTGAACAGGGTACCGCAGGCGGCCGGATCGGCCGTCACCGTCACCTTCACGTTCTCGATCGCCGCCTCGAGCTTCGGGTTCGCCGTGGAGGTGATCCCCTTGAAGATCGGGAAGAACGTCGCCGCCGCGATCGCGCAGCCCGCCAGGATGATGACCTTGCGGCCGATCTTGTCGGACAGCCAGCCGAACACGACGAAGAAGCCGGTCCCGAGGAGCAGCGACCACGCGATCAGCAGGTTGGCCGTGTAGCCGTCGACCTTCAGGATCGATTGCAGGAAGAACAGCGCGTAGAACTGGCCCGTGTACCAGACCACGCCCTGGCCGGCGACGAGTCCGAACAGGGCGATGATCGCGAACTTCGCGTTCCGCCACTCGCCGAAGGCCTCCGTGAGCGGCGCCTTCGAGGTCTTGCCCTCCTCCTTCATCTTCTTGAAGGCCGGGGATTCGGAGAGCTGGAGACGGATCCAGACCGAGATGCCGAGGAGCAGCACCGAGACCAGGAACGGGATGCGCCAGCCCCACTCGGCGAAGGCGGCCTCGCCCGTGATGGTCCGGGTCGCCAGGATCACCAAGAGCGACAGGAACAGGCCCAGCGTCGCGGTCGTCTGGATCCAGCTCGTGTAGAAGCCGCGCCGGCCATTGGGGGCGTGCTCCGCCACATAGGTCGCCGCGCCGCCGTACTCGCCGCCCAGCGCGAGGCCCTGGGCGAGGCGCAGGACGATCAGGATGATCGGCGCCGCGATGCCGATGGTCGCCGCGTTGGGCAGGATGCCGACGATGAAGGTCGACAGACCCATGATCAGGATCGTGACCAAGAAGGTGTACTTGCGACCGACGAGATCGCCGACACGGCCGAACACCAGCGCGCCGAACGGCCGGACGATGAAGCCGGCCGCGAAGGCCAGCAGAGCGAAGATGTCGCGCGTGGCCGGCGGGTAGGCCGAGAAGAATTGCGCGCCGATGATCGCCGCCAGCGACCCGTAGAGATAGAAATCGTACCACTCGAACACGGTGCCGAGCGAGGATGCGAAGATCACCCGCTTCTCGGCCGACGTCATCGGCCTCGCAGCGTCTCCCGCTCGCGGGATCGCGGTTGCCACAGGCATGAAACAGGTCCTCCCAGACGCACATGGGCGGCCCGAGACACGGATCGCCCGCTCACCGGCCCGTTTCCCGGGCGGTTCTGCGCGAGGCGCAGATCACCTATGCGTTATCGCACGTGGTGGGGCGGTCAACCGGTAAAGCGATTGTGAAGACCCTCATCAACATGGGCGCGTACCGAGTTGTCACCGGAACGACGAAGGGCGCGGCTCGCGCCGCGCCCTCCGCCTGTCAGACCCGTCGGATCGCCGTCAGTGCGCGTGCGCGCCGGCGGCCCCGATGCCCGTCTCGGAACGCACGTACTGGGCCTCGAAGGCGGCCCGCTCGCGCTGCGCGCGCCGGGTCTTGTCCAAGAGGGACACGACCCAGATCGTCGCGAAGGCCAGCGGCATCGAGAACAGCGCCGGGTTGTCGTAGGGGAAGAGCGGGGCGGGGTTGCCCAGCGTCGTCACCCACACGGCCTTCGACAGCACCACCATGATGACCGCCGCGAGCAAGCCGACGAGGCCGCCGGCGAGCGCGCCCCAGGTGGTGGTGCCCCGCCACAGGATCGACATGGCGAGCACCGGGAAATTGCAGCTCGCCGCCACCGCGAAGGCGAGGCCGACCATGAAGGCGACGTTCTGGTTCTCGAACACGTAGCCGAGATAGATCGCCACGATGCCGATCACCACGGCCGAGATCTTCGACAGGTTGACCTCGTGCTTCTCGGTGGTCCGCCCGCGGGCGATCACCTGGGCGTAGAGGTCGTGACTGATCGCCGAAGCGCCGGCGAGCGTCAGGCCGGCGACGACCGCGAGGATCGTAGCGAAGGCCACGGCGGAGATGAAGCCCAGGAAGTACGGGCCGCCCACCGCGTTGGCGAGGTTCACCGCCACCATGTTGGTGCCGCCGATCATGTCCTTCAGCTTGTCGAACGCGCCGGCCGGACCGAGCTTGAAGTAGACCGGGTCCGACATCAGCAGCGCGATGCCGCCGAAGCCGATGATGAAGGTCAGGATGTAGAAGTAGCCGATCAGGCCGGTGGCGTAGAACACCGACTTGCGGGCGGCCTGGGCGTCCGAGACCGTGAAGAACCGCATCAGGATGTGCGGCAGGCCGGCGGTGCCGAACATCAGGCCGACGCCGAGCGAGATCGCCTCGACCGGGTTCGACACGAGGCCGCCCGGCGCCATGATGGCGTCGCCCTTCGGGTGGACCTGAACGGCGCTGGCGAACAGCATTTCCGGGTTGAAGCCGTACTTCAGCAGCACCGCGCCGGCCATGAAGGTCGCGCCGCCGAGCAGCAGGCAGGCCTTGATCACCTGCACCCAGGTGGTCGCCTTCATGCCGCCGAAGGCGACGTAGACGATCATCAGGACGCCGACGATGATCACCGCGTAGAGGTAGGGCAGGCCGAACAGGAGCTGGATCAACTTCCCCGCGCCGACCATCTGGGCGATCAGGTAGAAGGCCACCACCACCAGGGTGCCCACCGCCGAGATGATGCGGATCGCGGTCTGGTCGAGGCGGAAGCTCGCCACGTCGGCGAAGGTGAACTTGCCGAGGTTGCGCAGGCGCTCCGCGATCAGGAACAGCACGATGGGCCAGCCGACCAGGAAGCCCGTCGAGTAGATCAGCCCGTCGAAGCCCGAGGTGTAGACGAGGCCGGAGATGCCGAGGAACGAGGCCGCCGACATGTAGTCGCCGGCGATCGCCAGGGAGTTCGTCCCTGCCGAGATGCCGCCGCCTGCCGCGTAGAAGTCGGCGGCCGACTTGGTGCCCTTGGCGGCCCGGTAGGTGATGCCGAGCGTCAGCAGCACGAAGAACAGGAACATCAGGATGGCCGGCCAGTTCGTGGCCGATTGCGCGACGGCACCGAGATCCGGGCCGGCCGCGTAGGCGGCGCTCGCGACGATCGTGGCGAGCGTCAGGCCGAGAAGGAGGCGGTTCATCGGGCCACGCTCCGCTTCAGGGCTTCGCTCAGCGCGTCGAAGCGCGTGTTGGCCCGGGCGACGTAGACCCCCGTGAGCGCGAAGGCGAACAGGATCACGAACACGCCCGCGAACAGGCCGAGGGAGGCGGTGCCGCCGACCTTCACGGCCAGGAGCGACTTGTCGAAGGCGATCAGCCCGATGAAGCCGAAATAGACCACCAGCATCAGGATCGTCAGGATCCAGGCGAAGCGGGTGCGCTCGTGAACGAGTTGCTGGAACTCGGGGGTTCGGGCGATCCGCTCGACCTGCGGATCGGCGGCGATCTCGCGTGGGCGTGTTCCCGGGGGCGCCGTGCGCCCTCGGGTGTTCAGTGTCGTGCCGCTCATGGGTGTTCCTCCCGCGAGGGCACGCTCGCGGCCCCCCGGTTCTGCGCGTTGGGATTCGTGGTTCTTGTTGGAGGCGGGCGCCGCCCCGGCACCCGCCCCGGTCCGGACCCGCGCCGCCGGGGCGGCGCGGATGCGATCAGCCCCGGTTCTGCCGGTTCTCGATCAGGTCGTCGACGACGGCCGGCTCGGCCAGCGTCGAGGTGTCGCCGAGCGAGCTGAAATCGTCCTCGGCGATCTTGCGCAGGATCCGGCGCATGATCTTGCCCGAACGGGTCTTGGGCAGGCCGGGGGCGAACTGGATCAGGTCCGGCGAGGCGATCGGCCCGATGTCCTTGCGGACCCAGGTCACGAGCTCCTTGCGCAGGGCGTCGTCGCCCTCCTCGCCGTCGTTGAGGGTCACGTAGGCGTAGATGCCCTGGCCCTTCACGTTGTGCGGGTATCCCACCACCGCCGCCTCGGCGACCTTCGGGTGGGCGACCAGCGACGACTCGACCTCGGCGGTGCCCATGCGGTGACCCGAGACGTTGATGACGTCGTCCACTCGGCCGGTGATCCAGTAGTAGCCGTCGGCGTCCCGCCGGGCGCCGTCGCCGGTGAAGTACTTGCCCGGATAGGTCGAGAAGTAGGTCTGCTCGAAGCGCTCATGGTCGCCGTAGACCGTGCGCATCTGGCCCGGCCAGGAATCGGCGATGCAGAGATTGCCCTCGCACGGCCCTTCCAGCACCTTGCCCTCGGCGTCGACCATCTGGGGCTTCACGCCGAAGAACGGGCGTGTGGCCGAGCCCGGCTTGAGCGCGGTGGCGCCCGGCAGCGGCGTGATCAGGATGCCGCCGGTCTCGGTCTGCCACCACGTGTCGACGATCGAGCAGCGCCTGTCGCCGACGACGTTGTAGTACCATTCCCAGGCTTCCGGGTTGATCGGCTCGCCGACGGAGCCCAGAACCCGCAGCGACTGCCGCGAGGTCTTCTTGACCGGGCCCTCGCCGCCGCCCATCAGCGAGCGGATCGCGGTCGGTGCCGTGTAGAAGATGTTGACCTTGTGCTTGTCGACCACTTCCCAGAACCGGGAGGTCGACGGGTAGGTCGGGATGCCCTCGAACATCAGCGTCGTGGCGCCGTTCGCGAGCGGCCCGTAGACGATGTAGCTGTGGCCGGTGACCCAGCCGACATCGGCCGTGCACCAGTAAACGTCGCCCTCGCGGTAATCGAAGACGTATTCGTGCGTCATCGACGCGTAGACGAGGTATCCGCCTGTGGTGTGCACCACGCCCTTTGGCTGACCGGTCGAGCCCGAGGTGTAGAGGATGAAGAGCGGGTGCTCGGCCTCCACCGCCACGGCGGGGCACTCGTCCGTCACCTGCTCGGCGGCCTCGTCGTAGTAGACGTCGCGGCCCGCCTCCATGGCGACGCTGCCGCCGGTGCGGCGCACGACGATCACGTGGTCGACCAGGTCGGCGTCGAGGCGCTTGATCGCCTCGTCGACATTGGCCTTCAGCGGCACCTTGCGGCCGCCGCGCAGGCCCTCGTCGGCGGTGATCACCACCTTCGAGCCGCAGCCCTGGATGCGCGAGGCGAGGGAGTCCGGCGAGAAGCCGCCGAACACGATGGCGTGGATCGCGCCGAGCCGCGCGCAGGCGAGCATCGCGTAGGCGGCCTCCGGAATCATCGGCATGTAGAGTGTGACGCGGTCACCCTTACCGACGCCGCGGTTGCGCAGCACGTTGGCCATCCGGCAGACCTGCGCGTGCAGCTCGCGGTAGCTGATGTGCTTGGCCTCGTCGGGGTTGTCGCCCTCCCAGATGATCGCGGTCTGGTCGCCCCGGGTCTCGAGATGGCGATCGATGCAGTTGTGGGCGACGTTGGTCGTGCCGTCCTCGAACCACTTGATCGAGACCTTGCCGGGCTCGAAGCTGGTGTTCTTCACGGTCGAGAACGGCTTCATCCAGTCGATGCGCTTGCCGTGCTCGGCCCAGAACGCGTCGGGATCGGCGACGGAAGCCGCGTACATCTCCCGGTACTTGGCATCGTCCACGTGCGCACCCTCGCGCCACGCGGATTGGACCTCGATCACCTTGCCTTCCATGGCGTCCCATCCCTGTTTTGGTGCCCGATCGTATCGCGGTCGCCGCCGCGCAGCCAGGACTTCCAAAGTAACGTAGCCGACAATCTACGATGGCGATATCATCGCAGTTTGGCGCGCACCTGCGCAGCACAATCCCCGTGAATAGATTGGGCACAATGTAAGAGCTGATTGAGGCTTCGATGCTGCGCTGTCAAGCGCGCCCGCACGAGGCGGCTGTCACCGGCAGCCCTCTGTTTCCGCTGCCGGAGACCGCCCGTGGTCGCGATCGACCCTAGCCGTTGGCCGCCCGGCGCGTGGGCATGATGATCTCCACGAGCGTGCCGTCTTCCGGCCGGGCGGAGAGCTCCAGCCGCCCGCCATTGGCCTCCACCAGCGCCCGCGGCAGCGCCAGCCCGTCCTCGACATCGTCCTGCGGAGCCTCCGGCCGCGGGGCGTGGCCTGCACCGGTGTCGCGCACCCGCACGGCGATACCCGCCCGCTCCGTCGAACCGGTGGACACGATGATCTGGCTGCCGGCGGTCGACCGCCGGATCGCGTTCTCGATCACCAAGCTGGCCGCGCGGCTGACCGAACGCTCGTCGGCCTCCAGGTCGCCGATATCGGTGGAGAAGCTCGTCCGCATGACGATGCGGCCCCGGGCCGCCTCGCCCTGGAGCCGGGCGACGCAGCTCGCCACCACGTCGTTGAGATCGAGGGCGCGCGGTTCCAGGTGGAGCGACCCGGCCTCGACGGCGGCGAGGTCCAGGAGCTTCCCGACGCGCTCCCGCATCGCCTCGCCCGAGGCCTTGATCTCGGCGAGGCAGCCCCTGTAGCGCGCGTCCCCGAGGGGGCCGAACGGCTCCTTCAGCATCGCGGCGGCGAGGTCGATGATCCCGGTCAGCGGTTGGCGGACGGCGCCCTCGAGCCGGCCGAGGGCGTCGGCGCGAGCCGGCGCGGGATCCGGGCGGCCCTCGGCGGCCCGCTCCGCCGCCTCGCTCTCGGCCCGCCCGATCTGGACCACCCGTCGGCCCTGCGCCGCCGCTACGGTCAGCGACACGGGCGCCCCGGCGAGGCGCACGACGCGCCGCCCGGGCGCCGCGCCGCGAAGGGCATCGGCGACCGTCAGGACGCTGTCCCCGTCGAACAGCGTGACAAAAGTGCTGCCGACGATCTCGCGCGGGTCGCAGCCGAACAGGTCGGTCGCGGCGCGGTTCAGCGCGACGATGCGCCCGGCCGCGTCGACCGTGACGACGCCCGTTTCCAGCGCGTCGAGGGTCGCCTCGGCGCTGGCCGTCCGCTCGGTCTGGGCGGCGCGGGCGAGGCGCTCGGCCCTGAGCGCGTCCGCGACGTCGGCCTCCTCGACGGGGCGCGCGACCAGGCACGTGGCGGTCGCGCCCGCCCAGGGCAGGGCACCCCCCAGCAGTTCCACGGGGCGGGCGCCGCCGTCGGCCGTCGTGACGGTCGTGCGGCGTGCGGACGGCTCGGGTGCTTCCGCCGCGGGAAGACCGGGCAGCAATCCCGAGAACCCGACGCGCGCGAGGCTCGGCAGATCAGGATAGCCGGTCAGGTCCAGGAAGGCGCCGTTCGCCGCGACGATCGTGCCGTTTCGATGGACCAGCACCGGCAGCGGCAATCCGCCGAGGAGATCGGTCGCGGGCGCCGGTGCCGCGTCGTCGACCGGTGCGATCTCCGCCGTGTCCGGGTCCGCGCCGACATCGTCCGAGACGGCGCGGGTCTCCGCCGGACCGGCCTGTGGAGCGGGGAACGGCATCACCGAACCGCTCTCGGTCCTGGGCGAACCGGATTCGGCCTCGTCGCCGGCGTAGCGGGCCCCCAGCGCCCGGGCGATCTCGCGGAACGCGGCGTGCTCGTCGTTCGACAGCGGCGCGGCGACGGGGTCCGCGTCCACCCCGACAGGGATAGCGACCTCGCCGGGCTCGGCCGGGACTATCGCGGCCCCCGCATCCTCACAGGCTGCGGGCTCCGGTGTCGCAATCGGCGTCGGCTCCCGTACTGCCTCGGGGGTCGGCTCCGGAGGCGCGGCCGGGACGCTCCGGATCAGACCGAAGCCGCCGAAGCCCGAGAAGGCCGCGTCGCCCCGCCCCAGCGGGGCGCCCGACAGATCGACCCGGAACGCTCCGGTGCCGGCATCGAGTACCGCCGGTTCGCCGCGGAAGGTGCGCCGGTCGCGCAGGGCCGCCAGCACGGCGTCGGCGCCGGAGAGTCGCCCGCTCGCGGCCAGATCCTGCCAGCGCTGCCCGACCAGCCCGGACAGGGCCTCCGGGCCGGTGAGCGTGGTCAAGACACCCGCGGCATCGAGGCGCCACAGGAAGCGGTCGTCGCGCCGCAGCGGCACCGTTGAGGGCGATTGCGGCTGAAGGGGTGGCGCGCCCTCCGCCCCAGAAGGCGCGGCGCGCGGTTCGACCGGAGCCTCGACCGGGCGGGCGGGACGGGCGCGGCCCGCCGACACCGGCGCGGTCGGGACGACGAGGATCGCGGGCCGGCCGTCGGCCTGCGCGCCCCGCGCCAGCCAGCACAGAACAGGCGGCGCGATCCGGCGGGCATCGAGGCGCAGGCGCGCGAGGCGGGGCGCGGCGTCGCCCGCCACCGCCGCCGCGATCTGCCGGTTCAGACCGGCGAGGGCGGGGCCGGCCAGCGACTCGGCGAGACCGGCCGCCGCTTCGGACGCGGACAGGATCCGCGCGTCCGTCGAATCGATCACGAGATGCACGGCGTCGCGCGCGGCCAGCGCGGCCGCCAGGGCGGGCAGCCGCTCCCAGGTCGCGAAGGCATTCGCCAGCCCGGCCGGGACTGCAGCGGCCGTCGGTGTCACTGTCGTCTCCAAAGCCCGCGACCTCGAACCCCAACGCGATCCAGACGCTCCGCGGTCCCGCTTTGCCCGAGAAACGCCCGCGACCGTAGCCCTATTGTAAACTCCCTCGCGCCGCGACGCTGGACTCTCGGCGCAACCGTCACACGTTTACGTTATGTCAACCTTAACGCCGTGAGCGCGGGTGGCATATGGCGGCGAATCAGTTATTGTGCACCGCACAAAGCGCCATCCACAGGCCAATGAAGAGAGGAGACGACGTATGAGCAACCCCCCGAACTACGAAGTTCCGGCCGAGATGCGCGACTTCGCCGAGAAGAGCGTCGAGCAGGCCCGCAAGGCGTTCGACAGCTTCATCGGCGCGGCCCGCCGCACCGCCGACACGGTGCAGGGTTCGGCCGAACTGGCCCGCTCGAACGCGCTGGACGCCTCCTCCCGCGGCTTCGAATATGCCGAGCAGAACGTGAACGCGGCTTTCGACCTCGCCCAGAAGCTGGTCCGCTCCAGGGACATGCAGGAGGCGATGCAGCATCAGGCCGAGTTCGTCCGCAGCCAGTTCGCCGCCATCCAGGCGCAGGCGAAAGAGTTCAGCGGCCTCGCGCAGAGCGCGATGCAGCAGGGCGCCGAACGCGCCAAGTCGGCGATGCAGCAGGGCGCCGACGAGGCCCGCAAGGCCATGGAGCAGGGCCAGGACGCCGCCAAGCAGACGGCTCAGAACGCCCAGGACGCAGCCGAGCGCGCCTCGCACTGAGGCAGACATCGACGAAACGAGCCGCGGCCCGCTCCCGTCTCAGGGGGGCGGGCCGTCTCGTTTTCGCCGGTATTGCCGCCGAGAGCCGCCGGGCGGACGCGTTGGGTCCGCGCCGACTGAAGGGTTCAGGGATGCGCCTCACTGTTTCCGGCCGATCCGGCCTGCGTGGACCTCTCCGCCTGGCGGTCGCCGCCCTGGCGCTCGCCGCCGTCGTTCCGAGCGGCGCGGCCTGGGCCCAGTACTACGACGATCCGGGCTACGACGGCGGATACCGCCCGGTCCCGCGCCGGGCGCAGCGCGCCCCCGTCGGCTACAATTGCGACGCGGTCCAGCAGGGGATCACGGGCCCGAAGCCGTTCTCGTGCCCGCTGCCGGGGCCGCGTCCCCTCGGCGTGCGCTGCTTCTGCGACCTGCCGATCGCCTCGTTCAGCCCGCCGCAGACGGCCGTCGGTCACGTCGTTCCCTGATTGCACGCGGTCTCGACGGCGACGGGCCGCGCCCCCTTTCGGATGACGCGGCCCGTGCGGCGCAGGCGGACCTGGGCGCGAGCATTCCCGCGCCGCGTCCTCAGTTCAGGACGACGACCTTGGCGCCGACCTTCACGCGGTCGTACAGATCGGTAACGTCCTCGTTGGTCATCCGGATGCAGCCCGACGACACCGCCTGACCGATCGTGTCCGGCTCGTTGGAGCCGTGAATGCGGTACTCAGTGCTGCCGATATACATGGCCCGGGCGCCGAGGGGGTTCTCGATGCCGCCCGCCATGTAGCGCGGCAGGTCGGGACGACGGGCGATCATGGCCTTCGGGGGCGTCCACGACGGCCACTCGCGCTTGGCGGTGATCTTGTTGGTGCCGCTCCAGCTGAAGCCCGGACGGCCGACGCCGACGCCGTAGCGGATCGCCTCGCCGTTGCCGAGCACGTAGTACAGGCGCCGCTCGGCGGTGGAGACCACGATCGTGCCGGGCGCGTAGGGTCCGTTGAACGCCACGATCTCACGGGGGATCGGCTGGACCTGCGCCTGCGGCGCGGCCTGCACGCCCTGGCCGTAGCCCGGGGCGTAAGTGCCCTGGTAACCGTACTGTCCCTGATCGGAGTAGTACTCATCGGCATTGTCCGTGCCGAAGGGATCGTACGACGAGGCGGCGAGAACGGGCGTGGCGGCAAGAACAGACACGCCGAGGAGCGCGGCGAGTGCGGTGACCGTGGTCTTCATGAGTGGCCTACCTGTGCAATAACCTTTGCCATTACAAGCGTGAGCATAGGCAGGCAGTTCCATACACCCGCCAAGAATTCGCTCTCCGGCGGAATACGCAGGCCAGCTTGGCCGTGCGGTGCGCCTCATCACGAAGGCGTGTTCGGCTCAGGGGATCTCGTCCGTGTGGACGTCGAAGCGCGCGAGGTGGGCGTAACCGAAGTTCGTCGAGATGGCGCAGTCGGTGGCGTCGCGCCCGCGGGCCATGACGATGCGGCCGATGCGGGGCCGGTTGTGGCGGGCGTCGAACGTGTACCAGCGCGGTCCCTCGGGCCCCTCGAGGAAGACCTCGAACCACGCCGAGAAGTCCATCGGCGCCGGGTCCTTCGGGACGCCGATATCGCCGAGGTAGCCGGTGGCGTAGCGCGCCGGGATGTTCATGCACCGGCACAGGGTGATCGCCAGATGCGCGAAGTCCCGGCACACGCCCTCGCGCTGCATGAAGGCATCGTGCGCGCTCCGGGTGGCGTCGGCGCGCTGATAGTCGAAGCGGATCCGCTCGTGCGTGTAGTCGACGATCGCCTGGACCCGTGCCCAGCCCTCCGGGGTGCCTCCGAACAGGGACCACGCGGTCTGCGAGAGCTTGTCGGTGTCGCAGTAGCGCGAGCCCAGGAGGAAGATCAGGACGTCGTCAGGAAGGTCTTGGACGGGGATCTGCCGGGCCTCAGGCACGACCGGGTCCGGCTGACCCGAATCCTGAACCGTGAAATCGGCCGCGATCGTCAGCTGGCCCGGCGGCGCGACGATGCGGTGGCAGATGTTGTCGAAGACGTCCCGGTACTCGCGCGCCTCGACCGGCGGGTCGAACCGGATCGCCTGCGGGGTCAGCACGTCCCCGGTCCGCGCGGGATGGACGCTCAGCATCAGGATCATCGGCGTCGGCTGCGACAGCGTGAAGGCAATATCGAAACCGGTCCTGATCTTCATCGCGGCCACCTTGCTCTGTCGCCTTCCGCGCGGGGTCGCCACGCACGCTCGTTCCGGGTCCCGGTGCTCGAGGGGACTCAACGCGCCAGGGACGTGTGCGGCCCCTGCACGGTTCGGGCCGCCGGCCCGTCGGCGGGCAGCTCCACCACGTCGACGTCGACGCGCATGCCGAGATCGTCGCTGGCGAGGCCGAAGAAGGAGCCGTGCAGCGGCACCGCCTGCGCGGGGTCGCGGGTCACGGCCACGCGGATCAGGTCGCGATTGCCCACGATGCCGTTGGTCGGGTCGAACTCGACCCAGCCGGCGCCCGGCAGGTAGACCTGCAGCCACGCGTGGGTGGAGCCGCCCCCGACGTGGCGCGCACGGTCGTTGCGCGGGTTGTAGAGGTATCCGGAGACGAAGCGGGCGGCCATGCCGAGTGCCCGGACGCCCTCCATCATCAGCACCGCGAAGTCCCGGCACGAGCCGAGCTTGGTGCGCAGGGTCGTCAGCGGGTCCTGCACGCCTTTCTCGGAGCGGGCGAGGTAGGTGAAGTTCGCCCGCACGCTGCGCGTCATCGCGGCGAGCAGCTCCTGCGTCGGGATCCGGCCCTCGGGCGGCAGGAAGCTCCGCGCCCAGGCATCGACCTCGTGCCGCGGGTCCGGCCACTGCCGCTCGATGGACCGGGCGAGGTCCGGCATGTCCTCGGCCCCGTAGCCGAACGGGTAGTGGGTCGCGTGCGGCGCCAGCGGGAAGACCGGCGCGTGCTCCGGTGCGTGGTCGAGGGTGATGCCGCAGTCGAACGTCAGGGTCTCGGCCCGGGTGTCGAAGGTCGCGACCGCCACGCAGTTGCCGAACACGTCGAACAGCCAGCGCAGCGAGGCCGGCTCCGGGGTGATGTCGAGGGTCGCCGCGATCAGCCGCTGGTCGTAGCTGTCGCGCGGCCGGAACATGATCCGGTGCTCGCCGAAGGCGACCGGACGCCGGTACCGGTAGACCGTGCGATGGCGGACGGAGAGGATCGGCAAGGTCGCAGGCTCCGGGCTCGCGCCGACACGCTCACCGGCGATGCAAGGGCCGGGCCCGTCCGCGCGGAGCGCCTCAGACCACCGGGGGAGCCGGATCGGCCGCGGCGCGCTCCGCCTCGACGAGCACGTCGAGGGGGCGCCAGGGTTTCGCGATGAAGACCGCCTCGGCCGGCAGCTCGGGGCGCGGCAGGCCATGGCCGGAGGTGATCACCAGCCGGGCCCGCGGCCACAGCGTCGCCACGGCGCGCGCCAGCTGAAGGCCGTCCATCTGTCCGGCCAGCCGGACATCGGCGAAGACCAGCGCGACGTCGCCGCCGCGCGCCTGGAGGACCGACAGGGCGGCCTCGGCGCTGTCGCAGCCGACCACGTCGAGTTCGGTCTCTTCCAGGAGGGTTTCGGCCAGGGCGCGGATCTCAGGATCGTCCTCGACGACGAGGGCAAGGCGCGGCGGATCGGCCTCGGGCACCGCGACGTCTGGCCCGCTCCGGGCGGTCTCGTCGTCCTCGCTCTGCCGGACGCGGCGGACCAGGGCGGCGAGGTGCTCCGGCACGCCCTCGGTGACGAGATTATCGTAGAACGACGCCAGTGTCTGACCGATCTGGTCGAGCGGAATACCCGGTGACAGCGTATCGGTGAGCGGCAGGGGTGCGCTCGTCTGGTGCTTTTTCAAGGACTCCCCCCGAAGTCGACTTCCGCGCCGCTCGAGGACTCGGCGCTCACAGGAGGAAAGTCGGCAATCCGCCGCTGGTTGCGCCGGGGGTTCGGAATCCCGCCCGGCGTCACAGGGCCGTTACTGCGTGACGAGGCCGGCGTCGGCGTCGGCATAGGCCATGATTCCGGAGACCTGGCGGACGTTCTGATAGCGCGTCCCGCGGGTGCTCATCATCGCCTCGAACTTCTCGTGCACCTGCGCGACCGACAGGCTCAGGGGCTTGCGGTGGCGGCCGCGCCCGACGAAGCGCCCGGCTGCGAAGAAGATCGAGCGGTTGGCGCGGGCGGGACCCGGGAGCAGCGCCGCCGCGGCGGCGGCCGGCTTGTTCACGACGTTGGCGAGGAACTCCTCGGCATCGTCCGGCCCGAGGAAGTGAGCGAGGTAGACCTCGCCGAGGGTCAGCTCGCGGCCGATGCGCAGGGCGATGCGGGCGGCGTCGCGCTTCAGCATCTCGCCGGCCATGAGGGCCGACAGGTACGGGTCGCGGCGCAGTTCCAGCACCCGGGCGCGCTCCGCCGGATCGGTGATCACCGGCCGGTCGTTGGCGTCGGATGTGATCAGCGCGGCCTCCTTCTCCAGCCCGTACTTGGCGCCGAAGTCGCGCACCACGCCGAGCCAGGTCCGCTCGATGAACTGGTAGAGGCCCGTCGCCGAGGAGGTCTTGGCCTGGACCGCCGTGACGAAACTCGATTCCTTGTCGGCCACCGCCATCAGCAGCACCGGATCGGTCTGGACCGCCTGGGCCGCCCGGACGATCGTCTGCACGAGGTGGCGCCGGATCTTCATCGGGCCGAACTCGAGGATGTCGTTCGGGTCGCCGACGGCGCTCTCCGAGAGCAGGAAGTCGTACGACACCCGGTCGACCGTGTTGGAGCCGAGCTCGGTGTCGAGGTCGTGAACCGGGGCGAAGCTGGCGGCTGCGCGCAGCGGCGTCTGCTCGAGCGGGGTGCTGAGGGCGACGGTGTGGATGCGCGGGCGCGGCATCGGGATCTCGGTAGCGGCCTCCGCCACCGACACGGCCGGCGACAGGCCGACCTTGGCGAGGTCCACGCCCGATCCGATCAGCGCGGCGCTGAGTCCGCCCGCGATCATCGAGACGGTGAGCAGCGAGCGGAACAGCGCGGGGCGGCTGCCATGGGCGCGGCCCAGCATGGGCTGTGCGGCGATCACGTCGGCGCGGCCCGAGCCGAAATGGCCCTGCTTACCGGCGATGGTCCTCGGCGATCCGACCGTGCGGCCCTGCATCGTTATCCCGACTCTCCACACGCCGTCGTGGCGCGACGGACTCACCATCGCTTGACAGATGTGGCGACAACACGGCCGTGCTTGTGGCCGAGTTGCGGCGTCCCGAGGAGATTTCGGGGCAGGCCGCCCGTGACTCGCGCGGCATCCCTCCTTAAGAGGGCGCCATGCGGGCGCCGGGCGGATGATGCGCGGCCGCCCTTTCCCGTCCGTCCTGCCAGAGTCAGCCCCGATGAGCGGCGTCAACGAGATCCGGTCGACCTTCCTCGACTACTTCGCCAAGGCGGGCCACGAGGTCGTGCCGTCCTCGAGCCTCGTGCCGAAGAACGACCCGACGCTGATGTTCACGAACGCCGGCATGGTGCAGTTCAAGAACGTCTTCACCGGGATGGAGAAGCGCGCCTACGACCGGGCGACGACGGCGCAGAAATGCGTGCGGGCCGGCGGCAAGCACAACGACCTCGACAATGTCGGGTACACCGCGCGCCATCACACGTTCTTCGAGATGCTCGGCAACTTCTCGTTCGGTGACTACTTCAAGGACCGCGCGATCGAGCTGGCCTGGACGCTGATCACCAAGGAGTTCGGCCTCAAGCCCGACAAGCTCCTCGTCACCGTCTACGCCGACGACGACGAGGCCGCAGGCCTGTGGAAGAAGATCGCCGGCTTCTCCGACGACAAGATCATCCGGATCGGGACCTCCGACAATTTCTGGCAGATGGGCGATACCGGCCCGTGCGGCCCCTGCTCGGAGGTCTTCATCGACCAGGGGCCGGCGCTGCAGGGCGGCCCGCCCGGCTCCCCGGACGAGGACGGCGACCGCTTCCTCGAGTTCTGGAACCTCGTGTTCATGCAGTACGAGCAGCTGGAGCCGGGCGTCCGGAACCCGCTGCCGCGGCCGTCGATCGACACCGGCATGGGCCTGGAGCGCATGGCGGCGATCCTCCAGGGCGTCCACTCGAACTACGACACCGACCTGTTCCGCGCCCTGATCGACGCCGTGGCCCACGCGGTCTCGCGGGCGCCGGAGCCGGCCACGATGGCGTCCTACCGGGTGATCGCCGACCACCTGCGGGCGTCCTCCTTCCTGGTGGCCGACGGCGTGCTGCCGGGCAACGAGGGCCGCGGCTACGTGCTGCGCCGGATCATGCGCCGAGCCATGCGTCACGCCGAGATCCTCGGCGCTCGCGAGCCCACCATGTTCCGCCTCGTGCCGACCCTCGTGCGCGAGATGGGCCAGGCCTACCCGGAGCTGATGCGGGCCGAGAGCCTGATCGCCGAGACCCTGAAGCTCGAGGAGACCCGCTTCCGCCGCACTCTGGAGCGGGGCCTGTCGATCCTCGACGCCGAGAGCCGCGACCTCCGGGAGGGCGACAAGCTCTCCGGCGAGACCGCCTTCACCCTCTACGACACCTACGGTTTCCCCCTCGACCTGACGCAGGACGCCCTCAAGGCCCGCGGCATCGGCGTGGACACCGACGCCTTCGCGGCGGCGATGCAGCGCCAGAAGCAGGCGGCCCGCGAGGCCTGGAAGGGCTCCGGCGAAGCGGCCACCGAGACGGTGTGGTTCGGCCTGCGCGAGCGCGTCGGCGCCACCGAGTTCCTGGGCTACGAGACAGAGAACGCCGAGGGCATCGTCACGGCGCTCCTGCGCGACGGCGCCGAGGTGACCACCCTCGCGGCGGGCCAGACCGGCCTCGTGCTCGTCAACCAGACGCCGTTCTACGGAGAATCGGGCGGCCAGGTCGGCGATACCGGGCTGATCCTGGCTCCGGGCGTGCGGGCGCGGGTCACCGACACACAGAAGAAGCTCGGCGACGTGTTCGTCCACCACGTCACTGTCGAGGAGGGGGCTCTGAGCCTCAACCAGCCGGTCGAGCTCAAGGTCGACAACGTCCGCCGGAAGGCGATCCGGGCCAACCACTCGGCCACCCACCTGCTGCACGAGGCCCTGCGGCAGGTTCTGGGCGACCACGTCGCTCAGAAGGGCTCCCTGGTCAGCCCCGAGCGCCTGCGCTTCGACATCAGCCACCCGAAGCCGATCGAGGCCGACGAACTCGCCCGGGTCGAGGACATCGCCAACGCGGTGCTGCTGCAGAACGCGCCCGTCGTCACGAAGCTGATGGCGGTCGACGACGCGATCGCGTCGGGCGCCCGCGCGCTGTTCGGCGAGAAGTACGGCGACGAGGTGCGGGTGGTCTCGATGGGGCTGCCGGTCGACGGCGAGGCCGCGCAACCGCGCGCCAGGAACTTCTCCGTGGAGCTCTGCGGCGGCACCCACGCCGCGCGCACCGGCGACATCGGGGCGATCACCATCGTGGCGGAGAGCGCGGTGGGCGCGGGCGTGCGCCGGATCGAGGCGCTGACGGCCGACGCGGCGCGCCGCCATCGGGCCGAGGAGGCCCGGACGCTCGCGGCGCTCGCCGGCATCCTCAGGGCGCCGGTCGCGGAGGCGCCCGACCGCCTGACCGCGCTGATGGAGGACCGGCGCCGCCTGGAGCGCGAGCTGGCCGAGACCCGTCGCAAGCTCGCCATGGGCGGCGAGGGCGGCCCGGGCTCGGGCGCGCAGCAGACCGAGATCGGCGGGGTGGCCTTCCGCCGCTCCGTCATCGAGGGGCTCGACATGCGCGACCTCAAGCCGATCGTCGACGAGGAGAAGAAGCGCCTGGGCTCCGGCATCGTGGCGGTGGTCGGCATCGGACCGGACGGCAAGGCCGGGCTGGTGGTCGGCGTCACCGACGACCTGACCGCGCGCTACGACGCGGTCGGGCTGGTCCGGGCCGGCGCCGGGGCGCTCGGCGGGAAGGGCGGCGGCGGCCGCCGCGACATGGCGCAGGCCGGCGGCCCGAACGGGGCCGGGGCCGAGGCCGCCCTCGACGCCGTCGCGCAGGCCCTCACCGAGGCCGCCTGAGGCGCGACGGCCCGCGGAGCGGCCGCAGCGTCACCGGCGCGGCCCGATCGTCTTCCGCGAGACCGGCGCGGTCGCCCCGAGAGGGCCCCGCGCCCGCTCCGGCCCCGGGCGAACACCGCGGCCCCCCTCGCGGGTCCTGCACCGCGCGGGTCACCGGGGGGCAGGCGCCATCACCGGCTGCCGCCGCCACCACCGCCCTGCGGCGCGACCCGCGACGGCTGGTTGGCATTGCCCGCCGCCGCCGAGTTGTTGGAGATCGTGTCCGCCGGCCGGCCGGTGGGCGAGTAGCTCACGGCGGCTTCGTTCCCGGTGGCGTCGATCTACTGGCTCACCACGCCCGGCGCGCCGGGAGCGGGCGCGACGGGCCGGGCCTCGACCTGGGCGCTGGCCGGAGCGACGGTGGCGAGGGCGAGAAGGGCGGCGAGACATGTCCGGGTCATGAGAATCCTTGCTGATTCCAGACCCTGGCAACCTCGGTCGCGCGCGATCGATCCCGCGATGTTGCGACGCGGCACCGTCTCGCTTCGGCACCGGCCGCGCGCGCTCACTTCACGCGCGTCCAGGTCTGCCGCTTGCAGAACACGCTCATGACGCAGCCGGAGACCTCGAGCGAGTCGGGTCCCGTGAGCTTCAGCGAACCGGAATAGGTCTTGCCGTCATTCGGGTTGTAGAGAGACCCCGAGAAGCCGCCGCCTTCGGGCTGTCGCGCGTCGAGGATCTGGACGCCGACGACGCTGCGGCCGCGCAGGGCCGGATCTGGGTTCTTCGCGTCGAGCCCCTTCCCGGGCGCGCTGATGATCGTGCCGCAGAAGCCGCCGCCGCAGGGCGCGATGCGGACCTTCGAGCTGCCGGTTTCCGTCAGCCACACGCCGGCCGGATCGGCCGCCAGGGCCGGCGCGCACGCCGCGCCCGTCGCGAGCAGGGCCAGTACCGTGCGACGAAACCTCGAACCCATACCTGTTCCTCCCAACCGAGAACGCGGTCGGGTTCTACCGCGATGCCTGCGGCAGCGCACCGCCCAGATACGTCTCGACGACCTCGCAGAACGGCTGCCCGGCCCCGGTCGACAGCACGGCGTCGATCTCGAAGAGCGGATCGTCCGGTCCGGGCGCGGCGCTCCGCACCGGCGCGCGTACCTCGACGGTGCTGCGCACCGGGGCGAGGGGGCGCACGACCCGGCCGAAGGGGGTGCGGGTGGTGTCCAGCGTCGCGTTCATCTCCGGCGTGAGCCGGGCCGGCACGTACCAGTTATCCGCCTCGGACAGCACGCGGTCCCCGCAGGCGAGGCGGACGCGGCGGTAGCGCACCGGCTCGTCCGGGCCGATCCCGAGACGGGCGCGCTGCGCGGCCGTCAGGGGCTTGTCGGCCACGGGCACGCGTTCCGCCACGAGGTGCGGGTCTCCGGCGAGCTTGTAGTCGGCACACCAGCTCTCAAGGGCGAAGGTCGCGCTGTGCGCCGCCAGGATGCGGCTGCGTAGCGAGGCGATGAGCGCCTGCGGTCCCTCGGCCGGTGACGGCGCGTCGGCCGGCTTCGGCGCGACGGCGGCATCGCGTGCCCAGCCCGGTGACACGGTCACCGCGACCGATCCCAGCAGCACCGCGAGGGCAAGGGGCGGCACCCGGAGGCCGGGTGCGGGCCCGGTGCGCCGACGGTCCCTGCACGCCGATCGATCCCGCACCCGTGACGGCACAATGCGGACGGCATGGCGGGAAGACTTTCCGGTGTGCCACAGCATCTCGGGCTATATCCTCGCAGCTGAACCACCAGATCTTCGCCAGCTGCCCCAGCGCCGAGGCCCGGCAGAACGCGCCGGCCGGGCCGCTTCCCGGCCGAGCCGGCGACGGAGGGCGAGATCTAGACAACACGCGGCGATCCGTCGAGCCGGCCGCGCGTCGGGACGGCCGAGTTTGGGCCCGTCGACGCGCCTACCGACGGGCCAACGGGGGCAGGTCGGTGCAGAGGCCGAGGCCGGCTTCCGCCGCGAGTCCGATGGTCTCGCCGAGTGTCGGGTGGGGGTGGATCGTCCGGCCGATATCGGTGGCGTCGGCGCCCATCTCGATCGCCAGCGCGACCTCGCCGATCATGTCGCCGGCGCTCGGACCGACGATGGCGCCGCCGACGACGCGCCCGGTCTGCGCGTCGAACAGCAGCTTCGTCAGACCGTAATCGGCGCCGTTGGCGATGGCCCGACCCGAGGCGGCCCAGGGGAAGCGCGCGACCTCCACGGCCCGCCCGGCCGCCTTCGCGGCCGTCTCGGTGAGTCCGGCCCAGGCGATCTCCGGGTCGGTGTAGGCGACCGAGGGGATGACGGCCGCGTCGAACCCGGCCTTGTGGCCGGCGGCCGCCTCGGCGGCGACGTGGCCCTGATGCACCGCCTTGTGGGCGAGCATCGGCTGGCCGACGCAATCGCCGATGGCGAAGATGTGCGGCACGTTCGTGCGCATCTGGGCGTCCACCGGCACGAAGCCGCCGTCCAGCGCCACGCCGGCCGCGTCGAGACCGAGCGTCGCGCCGTTCGGGCGGCGACCGGCGGCCTGGAGCACGAGGTCATAGGTCCGGGGCTCGGACCCGTCCGAGAGGGCCACGGCGATGCCGTCCGGATTCGCCTCTGCCGATACGACCTGAACACCCGTCAGGATCCGGTCGAAACGGTGCGCGTTGCGCTTCGTCCAGACGCTCACGAGATCCCGGTCGACGCCCTCGAGCAGGCTGGGCAGGCGCTCCACCACGTCGACCCGCGCGCCGAGCGCGCTGTAGACGGTCGCCATCTCCAGGCCGATGATGCCGCCGCCGATCACCAGAAGCCGGCGCGGCACCGCGGGCAGTTCGAGGGCACCGGTGGAATTCACGATCCGCGGATCGTCCGGAAGCATCGGCAGCGCCACCGGCGACGAGCCCGCCGCCACGATCGCGGCGGAGAAGGTCACGTCCCGCGCGGAACCCCCATGCAGCGCCACCGAGACCGTGTCGGGGCCGGTGAAGCGCGCGGTCCCGCGGATCACCTCGACCTTGCGCTGGCGCGCCATCTGGGCGAGCCCGTCGGTGAGGCGGCGGACGTTGCCGGCCTTGAAGGTCCGCAGCTTGTCCAGGTCGATCGTCGGCGCGCCGAAGCTGATCCCGTGCGCGGCGAGCCGGACGGCCTCCTCGGTCACCGCGGCCACGTGCAGCAGCGCTTTCGACGGGATGCAGCCCACGTTGAGGCAGACGCCGCCGAGGGTCGCGTGGCGCTCGACCAGGACCACCCGCTGCCCGAGATCGGCGGCCCGGAAGGCGGCCGAGTAGCCGCCCGGTCCGCCGCCGATCACCAGGAGGTCGCAGCCCGCCTCCGCCCGGGGCTCCGGCGGCGGCGCGGCGGGGCGCGGCGCGGGGACCGGAGCGGTGAGCGGCTCGGCGCGCGCGCCGGGCGCCTCGACCGCGAGGCGGGCGACGAGGGTGCCGGCCGAGACCGTGTCGCCGAGGCCGACCAGCATCTCCACGAGGCGGCCAGCCGCTGGGGAAGGGATGTCCAGCGTCGCCTTGTCGGACTCGACCACCAGTAGGGTCTGGTCCTTGTCGACCGGCTGGCCGGGCGCCACCGGGATCTCGATGACGGGCACGTCGGCGTAGTCCCCGAGATCGGGGACGCGGATGTCGAAGGTCTCGGGCATGGCGGCGGCCGTCACAGGAGGGCGCGGCGCAGGTCCGACAGGACCGACGCCACGTGGCCGAGGAAGCGGGCGGCGGCGACGCCGTCCACGACGCGATGGTCCCAAGAGAGGCTGAGCGGCAGGATCAGGCGCGGCTGGAAGGCTTTGCCGTCCCACACCGCCTCGGTGCGGGAGCGCGCCGCGCCCAGGATGGCGACCTCGGGGGCGTTGATGATCGGGGTGAAGCCGTCGCCGCCGATGCCGCCGAGCGACGAGACCGAGAAGCAGCCGCCCTGCATGTCGGAGCCCGGAAGGGTTCCGGACCGGGCCTTCTCGGCCATCGCGGCCATCTCGGTGGCGATCTCGATGAGGCCCTTGCGGTCGCAGTCGCGCACCACCGGCACCATCAGGCCCTTCGGCGTATCCACCGCGAAGCCGACATGGACGTAGTCCTTCAGGACGAGGTCGCCGCCCTCGAGCGAGGCGTTGAATCGCGGGTAGGCGCGCAGCGCCGAGGCCGCCGCTTTGATCAGGAAGGCGACCATGGTGACCCGGGCAGGCGGCGTGCGCGTCTCCTTGTTCAGGCCGAGCCGGAACGACTCGATCTCGGTGACGTCGGCACGGTCGAAATTGGTCACGTGCGGGATCGTCAGCCAGTTGCGGCTGAGATTCGCCCCCGAGAGGCTCTGGATGCGCGACAACGGTTCGCGCCGGACCGGCCCGTACTTGGCGAAGTCCACCTCCGGCCAGGGCGGTAGGCCGGCGCCGATCCCGGACGCGGCGACGGGCGCCTGGGCCGGCGCACCGAGGGCCGCCTTGACGAAGGCGTGCACGTCCTCGCGCAGGATCCGCCCCTTCGGCCCGGTGGCGGCGACGCGGTCGAGACCCACGCCGAGCTCGCGGGCGAGCTGGCGGACGGACGGGCTGGCATGCACGTCGCCGCGGGTCGCCTGAATCGGCTCCGACGAGGCGCGACCGACTCCGTCTGCCGTCCGGGAGAGGGGCGGGGTGAGGGGGGCGCCGTCTCCGGAATGCCCTGATCTCTCACCCTGTCCCTCTCCCGCACGGGAGAGGGGCGCCGCGCTCCGGTCGGGGGGCGCCGAGGCCGCGACAGCGGGCGATGTGTCGGGCACCGGTGCGGCCCCGCCGCCCTCCGCGGGCTCCACCGTCAGGATCGGCGTTCCCTCCGACACCTTCGACCCCACCGCGACCAGCAACTCGCGCACGATGCCGGCGACCGGGGAGGGGACCTCCATGGTGGCCTTGTCGGACTCGATGCTCAGGATCAGGTCGTCCACCGCGAGACGGTCGCCGGGCTTCACCAGAAGCTCGATGACCGGCACGTCCCGGTAGTCGCCGATATCCGGAAGGGCGATCTGCAGCGCGGCGCTCATGCGGTCGGATGTCCGTAGGTCGGGCGTTCGGAGAAGGGGTGGGACGGGCGGCGCCCCTCGGCGGGGCGCCCGGCCTCAGATCGTCCAGGGCGCGGGCGCGTCCGCCGCGATGCTGTAGCGGCGGATCGCGTCCGCCACCGTCGCACGCGGCACCGTGCCGGCCTCGGCGAGGGCGTGCAGGGCGGCGACGACGACGTGCTGCCGGTCGACCTCGAAGAAGCGGCGGAGCGCGTTGCGGGTGTCGCTCCGCCCGAACCCGTCGGTGCCGAGGGCGACGAATCGCGCGCCGACATAGGAGGCGATCAGCTGCGGGTAGGCCCGGACGTAGTCGCTCGCCGCGACGACGGGCGCCGGGCCCGGCAGCAGCGCCGCCACGTGGCTGACCGGCGCCTCGGCCTCCGGGTTGAGCATCGCCTGCCGCTCGGCCTCGCGGGCATCGCGGGCCAGCTCGCTGAAGCTCGTCACGCTGAACACCTCGGCCGCGACGCCGAAATCCTGCGCGAGCAGCGCCGCCGCCGCGATCACCTCCGGCAGGATCGCTCCGGAGCCGAGGAGGCGCACGGCGGCGCTTCCCGCCTCAGGCCCCGACAGGCGGTACATGCCCTTCAGGATCCCGGCCTCCGCTCCCTGCGGCATGGAGGGCTGGGCGTAGTTCTCGTTCATCGCGGTGAGGTAGTAGAAGGCGTCCTCGCCCTCCTCCATCATCGCCCGGGCCCCCCGGTCGACGATCACCGCCATCTCGTACGCGAAGGCCGGATCGTAGGCCCGGCAGTTCGGGATCGCGGCGGCCTGCATGTGGCTCGATCCGTCCTGATGCTGCAGGCCCTCGCCGCCGAGCGTCGTGCGGCCCGCCGTGGCGCCGATCAGGAAGCCGCGGGCCCGCTGGTCGGCCGCCGCCCAGATCAGGTCGCCGACCCGCTGGAAGCCGAACATCGAGTAGTAGATGTAGAACGGCAGCATCGACAGGCCGTGGACGCTGTAGGACGTGGCCGCCGCGGTCCAGGACGAGATCGCCCCGGCCTCGGTGATGCCCTCCTCCAATAGCTGCCCGTCCCGGGCCTCGCGGTAGTAGAGCATGGAGCCGGCATCCTCCGGCTCGTAGAGCTGCCCCTGCGGCGCGTAAATCCCGACCTGCCGGAACAGGTTGGCCATGCCGAAGGTCCGCGCCTCGTCGGCGACGATCGGCACGATGCGCGGCCCGAGATCCTTGTGCTTCAGGAGGTTGCCGAACAGGCGCACCACCGCCGTGGTCGTCGACATCTCCTTGCCGCCGGCCTCCAGGGCGAAGCCCGCGTAAGTGGAGAGCGCCGGAACCGCGACGGTCGGCGCGGTGCGGCGGCGAGCCGGCAGGACGCCGCCGAGTGTCTCCCGGCGCTCGCGCAGGTAGCGCATCTCGGCGCCGTCCTCGGCCGGCTTGTAGAAGGCGAGACCCTCCACCTGGGCATCCGACAGCGGCAGGGCGAACCGGTCGCGGAACGCCCGCAGCGCGTCGACGTCGAGCTTCTTGGCCTGGTGGGCGGTCATGCGCGACTCGCCCGCGCCGCCCATGCCGTAGCCCTTCTTGGTCTTGGCCAGGATCACCGTCGGCCGGCCCTTGGTGGCCTTGGCGGCCGCGAAGGCCGCGTAGAGCTTGCGGAAGTCGTGGCCGCCGCGCTTCAGCCGGTCGACGTCGGAATCCGACATGTGGGCGACGAGCTCGCGCACCTCCGGGTCCTCGCCGAAGAAGTGCGCGAGGTTGTAGGCGCCGTCCTTGGCGCCGAGCGTCTGGTACTTGCCGTCCACCGTCTCGGCGAAGCGGCGCAGCAGGGCGTGGTTGGTGTCGCGGGCGAAGATCCCGTCCCACTCCGAGCCCCACAGCACCTTGATGACGTTCCAGCCGGCGCCGCGGAACAGGCTCTCCAGCTCCTGGATGATCTGGCCGTTGCCGCGCACCGGCCCGTCGAGCCGCTGCAGGTTGCAGTTGATGACGAAGGTCAGGTTGTCGAGATTCTCGCGTGCCGCCAGCGCGAGGCCGCCGATCGACTCGGGCTCGTCCATCTCGCCGTCGCCGAACACGCCCCAGACGTGGCGGCCGGCGGTGTCGGCGAGGCCCCGGTCGCCGAGGTAGCGCATGAACCGGGCCTGGTAGACCGCGTGGATCGGCCCGATGCCCATCGAGCCGGTGGGGACCTGCCAGAAATCCGGCATCAGCCAGGGATGCGGGTAGGAGCACAGGCCGTCGCCGGCGATCTCCTGGCGGTAGTGCTTCAGCTGCTCCTCGGAGAGCCGGCCCTCGAGGAAGGCCCGGGCGTAGACGCCCGGCGCCGAGTGCGGCTGGAAATAGACGAGGTCGCCGTCCGTGCCGCCCTTGAAGAAGTGGTTGAACCCGACCTCGAACAGCTCCGCCGCCGAGGCGTAGCTCGCCACGTGGCCGCCGAGCTCGCCGTAGGCCATATTGGCGCGCACCACCATGGCGAGGGCGTTCCAGCGCATGATCGAGGTCAGGCGCTCCTCGATGTCGAGGTCGCCGGGGTAGCGCGGCTGCTTCTCCAGCGCGATCGTGTTCCGGTAGGGCGAGTAGGGCAGGGCCTCGTCGAGGATGCCGATCTCCTTCGAGCGCCGCTCCAGGCGGTCGAGGATGAACCGGGCCCGGGCCGCGCCCTCGGTGCGGAAGACGGATTCCAGCGCGGCGAGCCAGTCCTGGGTCTCGGCCGGGTCGTGATCCACCTCGGCGGACCGCGCGATCGTGGCTTTCGGCGGTATGGCGTTCATCGGCGCGGCCTCCCTGTTCAGCGCGATCATACGGGGATCGCCGCGGCGGGACATGCCGATTATTTGCTGTGTTGCCGCGTTGCGCGGATTGATATTTCGCGATGCCGGTTATAGGCGGCAAATCATGCCGCGCCGGTCATTGCTCCCGATCCGGCGCCCGTGGCTGCGCACAGCGGCCGGAGACCGGAGATCGAACCCATGCCCGCACGTCCGGCCGCCCTCGACGCCGCGAGCTTGCGCATCCTCGAATGCTTGCAGCAGGACAGCGAGATCAGCGTCGCGGACCTCGCCGAACGGGTGGGTCTGTCGACGTCGCCGTGCTGGCGCCGCGTCAACGACCTGAAGGAGGCGGGCGTGATCCGCGGCTGCGTGGCGGTGGTCGACCCGCTCAGTCTCGGGCTCGCGGTCAACGTGTTCGTCCACGTGTCGCTGGAGAAGCAGACCCAGGCCGCGCTCCAGGCGTTCGACGAGGCGGTGCGCGGCCGACCGGAGGTGATGGAGTGCTACCTGATGAGCGGCGAGGCCGACTACATGCTCCGGGTCGTGGTCGAGGATCTCGGCCAGTACCAGAAGCTCGTCCTCGATCACCTCACGCGGATCCCCGGCGTGGCCAACATCCGCTCGAGCTTCGCGCTCGGGCAGGTGAAGTACACGACCGCCCTGCCGCTCGGGCACCTGACCCGCTGACGAGCGCGGCGACCGCCTGGGCTCCCGGTGTCGAATCTAGAGGACCGAAGGATCTCGGGGGCGGAGGCCCGAGAGGGCCGCGTCGCGCGCGAGAGGAATGGTGGAGCCTAACGGGATCGAACCGATGACCTCTTCCATGCCATGGAAGCGCTCTCCCAGCTGAGCTAAGGCCCCATATTTTCAACAGCGGTCCGCATCCCCGACAGGGCTGCGTCACGCAAGGGTGGAATGGTGGAGCCTAACGGGATCGAACCGATGACCTCTTCCATGCCATGGAAGCGCTCTCCCAGCTGAGCTAAGGCCCCACTTTAACACCCGCCGCGGTTTGGGTCCCGCGGGGTCTCGCCGTTCCGGGTCGCGGCCGGCGAGGCCGGTTCTATAGGCGGCTCGCCTCGCGGACTCAACCCCCTTTTTCGCTGCCGCCCGAGGTTTCTGCGGGGGGCTGGGTCGGGGGTATGGAGGCCGCCTCAACCCTCCTCGTCGTTCTCGATATCGCCGTCGATCAGGTCGGAGACGTCGTCGTCGCCGGCGTCCTCTTCCTCCAAGAAGGTGTCGTCGTCCGAAGAGTCCCCGTCCTCGACCGAGTCGTCCTCGGGCGTCGGATCCGCGTCGTCCTCGGCGGCTTCGACTTCGTCGAGGGAGACCATCTCCGGCCCCTTCTCGTCCGTCTCGTCCTCATCGTCGTTGTTGGCCGGCCCCCGCGACAGTGCCGGGGGCGCCGCACGGCTGGACGTGGCGACCGCTTGGTAGACCGCGCCGCATTTCGGGCAGACGGCGGGATCGCGGGCGAGGTCGTAGAACTTCGCGCCGCAGCTCATGCACTGGCGCTTCAAGCCAAGTTCCGGTCGGGCCACGGGCGGACACCTCGTCGTCAGTACTGTCTCGGGGGAGGGGCCCCGTTAGTCGCGGTGGCGGCCCCTGTCAATCGACCCCGCGCAGGGCGCTCGGGGCGGCGCGCGCCGGCGCTCCGCGGCCTGGGATCGGCGCGGGCGACGGGTGGATGACGGCGGGCGGTGCCCGTGTTAACCGCGCGGCGATCTCACCGTCCGATTGCAGCGCCGCGGCAGGCCCGCGCGACGCGCCGGATCCAGGCCCACGTCTCAGAGCCCGAACGGACGTCCCGTGTCGCACGATTCGAGTCCCCAGCCCCTCACCGCCGCGCCGGGCGCTCCGCTGCGCGGACGCCTGCGCCCGCCCGGCGACAAGTCGATCTCGCACCGGTCCATGATCCTCGGCCTGCTCAGCCAGGGCGAGACGCGGGTCGAAGGTCTGCTGGAGGGCGACGACGTCCTGCGCACCGCCGCCGCCGCGAAGGCGCTCGGGGCGGGCGTCGAGCGCCTCGGTCCGGGCCGCTGGCGGGTCCAGGGCGTCGGCATCGGCGGCCTCGGCGATCCGGCCGACGTGCTCGATTTCGGCAATGCCGGCACGGGTTCCCGGCTGATGATGGGCGTGGTCGGCGGACAGCCGGTGACCGCGACCTTCGACGGCGACGCCTCCCTCCGCTCGCGGCCGATGCGCCGCATCCTCGACCCCCTCACCCGGATGGGCACGCAGGTCCTGTCTGAGGCGGAGGGCGGCCGGGTTCCCCTGACCCTGCGGGGCCCCAGGGAGGCGATCCCGATCACCTACGAGACCCCGGCGGCCTCGGCGCAGATCAAGTCGGCGGTGCTGCTTGCCGGGCTCAACGCGCCCGGCGTCACCACCGTGATCGAGGCGGCCGCGACGCGGGACCACACCGAGCGGATGCTGCGCCTGTTCGGCGCCGCGGTCAGCGTCGAGCCGCACGGTCCGGGCGGCCACGGCCGCAAGGTCGCGCTGACCGGTCAGCCGACCCTGCGCGGCACCGACGTCGTGGTGCCGGCCGACCCGTCCTCGGCGGCGTTCCCGCTGGTGGCGGCGCTGATCGTGCCCGGCTCCGACGTGGTGATCGAGGGCGTGATGATGAACCCGCTGCGCATCGGGCTGATCACGACGCTCCTCGAGATGGGCGCGCAGATCGAGCGCGTGGCCGAGCGGGAGGAGGGCGGCGAGACCGTGGCCGACCTGCGCGTGCGCGCGAGCCGCCTGAACGGCGTCGACGTGCCGGCCGAGCGGGCGCCCGCGATGATCGACGAGTACCCGGTGCTGGCGGTGGCGGCGAGCTTCGCGGAGGGCCGGACCCGGATGAGCGGCCTGCACGAGCTGCGGGTGAAGGAATCGGACCGCCTCGCCGCCGTAGCGGCCGGGCTGGCGGCCAACGGTGTCCGCCACACGGTCGAGGGCGACGACCTCGTGGTCGAGGGCGACGGCGCCGCGGCGCCGGGCGGCGGGACGGTCGAGACCCATCTCGATCACCGCATCGCCATGGCGTTCCTGGTGATGGGACTCGCGGCGCGGAACCCGGTCACGGTCGATGACGGCGCGATGATCGCCACGAGCTTCCCGAGCTTCCTTCCGACCATGCAGGCCCTCGGCGGCCGGATCGGGGCGTGACCGCCATGCCGCTCGTCATCGCGATCGACGGACCGGCCGCGTCCGGCAAGGGCACCCTCGCCAAGCGCCTGGCCGATCATTACGGCCTGCCGCATCTCGACACCGGACTCCTCTATCGGGCGGTTGCGCTGGCGGTCATCGATGCGGGCCTGTCGCTGGACGATGCCGCGGCCGCGGCGCGGGCTGCCCAGGCCCTCGACGCCGGCCGGCTCGAAGACCCGCGACTGCGCGAGCGGGCGATGGGCGAGGCGGCCTCCCGCGTCTCGTCGGTGCCCGAGGTCCGCGCCGGTCTGCTCGCGTGGCAGCGCCGCTTCGCCGCCAACCCGCAGGGGGCGGTGCTCGATGGGCGCGACATCGGCACGGTGGTCTGCCCCGAGGCCTCGGTGAAGCTGTTCATCACCGCCTCATCCGAGGAGCGCGCCCGCCGCCGCCACCGGGAACTGGCTGGCCGCGGCGAGGCCGCGACCTTCGCGGCGATCCTGGCCGATATCGAGGCCCGCGACGCTCGGGACGCGTCGCGCAGCGCCGCGCCCCTGCGCATGGCCGACGACGCGGTCCGGCTCGACACCACGGAGCTCGACGCGGACGCGGCTTTCAACGAGGCCCGCGACATCGTCGAACGGACCCGCGGCGACGCGGCCTGAGGGTTGTCCACCTCCGTCGTGTTGACCCCCCGGGCCCGCTCACCTATTGCGGACGCGCCGTCCCCGACGGGCCGCCGCGCGGCCCGGGACGCGAGCGCGTAGCTCAGCTGGTAGAGCAACGGACTTTTAATCTGTAGGTCCTGGGTTCGAGTCCCAGCGCGCTCACCACCAACTCACTGGAAACACTGCGATTTTGGGATTAGGTGGCTGTTTCCTGGCTGCTCCGGTTTCCAAAATACGGGCTCCGGTTTCCAAACTCAGGCGGATGCGGGGCGCTCCAGGGCCTTGCCGAAGATCTGTTTGCGGGTCTCGGACCAACCCGCTTCCATCTTCGCAGTCCCGCTCCGCGCCAGCCGCCGCTTGTTCACATCGCGTGCGTAGTGACGCACCATCTGCTCGGACATCTCGACGATCGCCGAGACCTCGGCCTCGGTGCAGCCGACCTCCAGCAGCGTGTTGACGGCGTTCTTCCTCAGGCCGTGGAAAACGAGGCCGGCGTCGCGGATCCGCGCCATGGCGGCCTTCTTCGCGGGCGTTGCGCTGGTCGGCTGTCCCTTGGCGTTCACCGAGGTGAGCTCGCGCTGCCAAGCGGTCCGGTAGCCGGCCAGCGTCCAGGGTTCGCCATCCTCGCGCATGTGCAGACGCTCGCTCTCGCCGGGCGCGAGGCGCGTGATCAGGTCGGCATACTCGGAATGGATCGGCCGCCAGACGGTCTTTCCGGTCTTGCGGGCGATGAGGCTGATTTCCCCGCCTGCCGGACGCGCCATCGGGATGACGTCGATCGACCGCTGCCCCGTGTAGAAGGCTGACAGGACCGGCAGGTGAAGAGAGGGGCGCGCATGTTCGAGGAAGAGCTCGAACGCCCAATCTGGCCAGGGCTCGTGAGGGTCGGCCTCGTGGCGGACATTCTCGGTCGGCTTGGCCACGTTGTGGGTGCTGTAGCCGCGGGGGATGCCGAACCCGATCAGGCGGGAAAGGACGGCGCGGAAGTAGCGCGCCACGGTTGGCGCCGACTGAAGCGAATCGATAGCGCGCTGAGCGTCAACCGTCGTGATCTCGGCCACGGGCGCCTCGCCCCAGAGGGTTTCGATCTCGCGCAGGTGGCGGTCGTAATCCCGCTTGGTGAGGATGCTCAGACCGTCGTAATCGGCATGGGCTTTGTACTCAGCTATGAGCGCCGCGAAGGTTTTTCGCTGGACGGCGTCGCCCAGCCGCTCCTGCGTGGCGGCGTCCTCCAGGGCCCTGCAGAATGCCTCGGCGCCGGCTTCGGCCAGTGGGCTTGGGATGGGATACCGCCGGCCGCTCTCTGGCTGCCACGCCCAGATCCATTGCCCGTCGACTTGTTCGGCAGTCAGTGATTCGAGGTGCTCGCAGAGCCTCCAGAAGGCAGGCTCGTCCGTCGCGTATGGCATCCGGAAACGCGGCCAAGCGCGCGGTGTGTTCCGGAATTTCTCGTAATAGTAGAAGACCCTGCCGTTCGGTTTTCGGTACGGCTTCACGTACCGGGGCAGGTCAACCATTCCGCTTGCGCTTCTGGGCCTCGGCAAAGACGGCGCCCCAATCGGTACGTGGACGCTCGACTTCGACAGGCGCGGCGCCGCCCGTCAACTCGGGGAATAGGTCAGGGCGCTGACGCTTGCGCCACCGGTCGACCGCCTCAAGATCGTACATACCGGTGGTTTCGTCCGGGGTAGGGAAGCCGCGGGCGAACAGGCGTCTTTGGCACGCCGTGAACTGGCTGAGGGTCAGGCACATCCGGCGAGCGACCTTATCGGCCGGAGCATAGATCGGATCCACGCGGAATCGGATCTCGGGTGCGCGGGGTACGCTTGGTGGCACGTGGCGCTCCCCGCTACTTGGCCACGTTGCGCTCGTCGCGCTCAACGCAGATGTAGCCCCGCCGGGACCGGCCGGACATGAATGCGATCACGGCCGGATCGTCCTTCCGGTGCGGCGCGGCGTCCGCGTCGCCGCGTCCCTCCACCAGCCGGTAGCGCTCGAAATCGTCGGCAAGCTCGCGAATGCTGGCGGCATACTCCGGATCAAAGCCGAGGCGTTCGGCCTCGTCAGCGTAGGAGCGAAGGGCGGCGGGAACTGCTGGATCGCGCGCACCCATGACGAAATGCGGCCAAGCCGGAATCGTGCCGTCACGCCTCACGACCAAGAATTTACCTTCGAAGAACTCTTTCGTCTTGGCCCAGACTTTCATTTCGCCACCATTATATCGAGTTGCTCTGTCTGGCGAAGAATACCGTCTGTAGGGGTGCCGGCCTTGGTGCGTAGTTCCTCAATGGCCGCGATCATCTTCGTGCGCCCGCGCTGTTGCGCGTCGAAGTAGCTTGCCCCGTAGCGGTCGGTCTCAACTGCGCCGGCCTGGATCGCGAGAGCGCGCTTGCTCTTGGCGATGTCGAAGTGGACCCACGAGGCGTCGCGGTGCTTGCCGAAAGAGAGATCCGGGTGGCCCTGGATCCACTTCCGATCGACGCCGATGCGGTCAACAATCGCCATCAGCTCATCGAGGCTGTCGGCCCAGAGGTGGCACATCATCATCCGGCCGAATGGGAAGATGGGCTGGTCGACGTAACAGCTCACCGTCGCACCTCCGGAAATCCGTTGTGCTCGACGCCGTCGAGTAGGCGGCCGGCGGCCTTCTTGCCGACCCGGGCGAACGCGCTCCACTCCGGACCTGCGCCCACGCGCTCGATCGAGTTGGGGTGGGACTGGATGGCCTGGAACGAGATCTGCCCGGACCAAGCCCGCATCGCGTGCGTGCCTCCATCTCGGCACCACTCGCGCGGTTGCCACTCGCCCCATTGCTTGAAGAAGAAGGGCACGCCCTGGACGGCGCACTGCTCGCGAAGCGAACGCACCCAAGCCGGGTGCATCGGGCGGGACTTCGGGCCGCTCTCGCCGCCGACGATCACGAGGTGGATGCCGGACAGGTCCAGCTCGCCGAGGTCCTCCAGCAGCGGCTCGATCGACAGGAAGCGGACCGCGGCGGGAACGGCCCGCAGCTTGTCGAGGCGGTGCAGACGCGCCCGATCCTCGATCGTCGTGCCGAGCCAAACGTTCGCCCAACCGTCGCCCCACGGCTGCAACCGGAAGGTATCGCCGCCGGGCAACATCTTCCGGATGTTCTCCGGCCGCTTGGTGAGGATCATCCAGTCGAGATGCGGCGTCTGGTGGATCGTCACCCACGCGTCGCTCCGCCAATCCTCGCGAGCTTGGTTGTCGAAGAAGTCGGCGAGCGAGTTGGTGAACACCCGCTGGCGGATGCCGGCTGAGGCACAGGCAGCGTCCCATTTCGCTGGCTGGCGCCACAGCGCAGCGCTGGTGCGGCGGCGCTCGCCCTGCCACAGGTCCGCGTTGCCGGTGCGCTTCGCCCATACCTCTGCATAGCAATGGTTGCACGCCGGGCTCAGCGCGGTGCAGCCGAGCCAGAAGTTCATCGTGTGGTGGGTCCACTCGATCTTGCTGTTCTCAGCCACGGGCACCATCCTTCGCGAGAAGGTGGAAGGTCGCGAGAAACTCGTCTTCGGCTCGCTCCGGGGACCAGAACTGCAGCGTGACACCGAGTGGCTCGGTCTCGCCGCCGAAGTTCCATTTTTCGGGCGTGTGGCGCATCGCTTGCGCCCGCTCATCGATCAGGATCCGGTTGTCTAGCTCCTTGACCTCGCGGGGTTCCATGGCCGGATCCAACCCGTAGCGCTCATAGATTGCCCAGGTGATCCCGTCCTCGATCTGTCTGAACTCCGGCATGTGCCTCTTGAGCGGCCTGATCATGTCGGAGACGTACGCCTCGCCGCCATCGTGCAGCAGGAGCCACAGGGCGAGGATCCGGCGCTCGCCGATGCTGCCAGCGCCATGGGCAAGGGCCCATCGCGCGAGCAAGACGCTATGCTCGGCGACCGAGTAGAAGCGCATGCTGTGGCCGCCGTAGCGGCACTGCATAGCCAGAGCGTGCGCGATGTCCCGGAACATGACGTCCTCAGGGCGCGGGTCGAGTGGCCAGAAACGCAGGCCCAGATAGGTCTGCATCCAGTCGCCGCGGCGCTCAGATCCGCTTGATTTCGCGACAGTATTGCGGGCCGTCCCCAACATTAGCCTTCGCCTCCAATTGACAGAGCAACCACGGGATGAGTGCTGCCCTGAATATGCAGTAACAACGGCGCGCCGCTCTGCAATCGAGCCAGTTCAGCGGGGCTGAGCTCCCACGCCGAAATCATCCAGCCGTCGCGGTCGCAAATCTCCAGCGTGTGGCAAATGCCATCCCGCTCGTGATTCCAGTCGGGCGGCGGAGCCATGCGGCGCGTGACATCAGTGAGCGGCAGGCTTCTCATCAAGCACCCCGCTTCGTATTGGTGAAGACGCACATCAACATGATGCCGAAGATAACTCCGAAGCTGGCACCGAAGCTGAAGATAATCGTACCCATCACCATCACCGACCTCCTGCATGTTTGCGGATTGCTTGCGCCTGCCGCACGAGGGCCCGCCCTTCGGCGCGACCGGGCGGCTTGGCGAGGACGATGAGGCGGCGGCCTGAGAGCAGGGCTCGCGCGTCGTCCCGGTAGACCTCGACTTCGGCCGGGGTGAAGCCTGCGGCCATCAGGTGGCCGAAGGTGCATGCTCCCTCGGGGCCGGACTGATGGTGCTGCATCGTCTCCGCCATCAGGCGAGTGCGAGCGGCGCGGTCGGTAGCCGTGCGAGCGGCCTGCAGCAGCGATGGGGCCGTCATGGGCGTGATTCCTCGAACAGGTCAGGATTGACGGGACGCGGGCTCGGCGGCCGCCCGCGGCGCGGCCTCGCCCTCTGGACCTCGGCCTTGAGCAGGGCCGTGGTCGCCTCGCGAAGGCGCTCGGACGCGCGGGCCTGCCCTTGGTGCTGGCGCCGAGCGCGCGCGTAGGCGCCGGAGAGCTCGATGCGGCGGGCTCGCAGGGCCTCGGGGGTCATGACGGCGTCCCCGGCTGCACGAGGCAGAGAGCCGCCTTGGCTCGCTCGATGTTCTCCCAGAGCTCGGGAAAGCCTGCGGCGAGGCGCAGGGTCACCATCTGGTCGGCCGCCCGTTCAAGGCAGGCTTGCGCCAGGGCTGCGAGCGTGACCGGATCGTTGTCCACGAAGCCGACGGCGACCCGGTAGCCGCCTCCGTCCTCGTGAACCTCAATGACTCCAGCCACCGCCATGGCTGAGGGATGGTCCCGGAGCTCGCGGGTGAAGGCGTCCATAAGCTGACGCTCGGCGTTCGGGCATCGCGCCATGATCAGCACCGCATCGGCATGAGAACGACAAGCAGCGCCTCGTCACCCTTCCGGGTGAGGACTGCGGGGCTGCCGGGGTCGGCGAGCGCCATCTCGACCGTCTCAGCGTCGAGCAGGCTGAGGATCTCGCCGAGATACTTGCCGTTGAACCCGATCTCGACCGGCTTCCCGTCGAGCGCGGCGTCCACCTCGTCGTCGCCTGCACCGCAATCCGGGTCGCGCTGCGATACGCCGATCCGGCTTTCCTCGACCGTGAGCTTCACGGCTCGGGTGCGCGAGGATGAGACCGAGGCGACGCGATCCACCGCCGCCGCGAGCTCGGCGCCGGCCACCGCCACGACGTTCGGATTGGCCTCCGGGATCACCCGGCCGTAGTCTGGAAAGGTGCCGTCAATCACCTTGCTGACGAGAACGTTGTCGCCCCTGGCGAAGCGGACCTTCGTCGCCGAGACGCCGACCTCGAACATGGCTTCGCCCTCGACGTTCGAGAGCTTGCCGAGCTCGGTCACCAGCTTGCGCGGCAGGATGAGGCCGGGCATGCCTTCGGCTCCCACGGGACGGGGAAGCGACAAGCGCACCAGCCGATGGCCGTCGGTCGCCACGGCCCGCAGCCCTTCGTGACGGTCGAGCTCCGCTGGGGCGTGCAGAAATATGCCGTTCAGATAGTACCGCGTCTCTTCAGTCGAGATCGCAAAACTGCATTCCGCGACCATGCGGATGACGTCACTCACCGGGAAGCTGAAGTGATGGTGCAGTTCTCCAGCGCTGAAATCCGGATAGTCGTCGGCTGGGAGGGTCGGAACCGAGAAGCGGGCGCGACCGGATTTGAGGACGAGCGCGCCGGCCTTCGACGTGTCGACGTTGATCTGGGCGCCGTCCGGAAGCTTCCGGGCGATATCTTCGACCGTCTTGGCCGGTACAGTGATGGCGCCGGGCTCGTCGACGACGGCAGCGCAGGCGCTCGATGCCTCGATGTCGAGATCTGTGCCTTTAATGGTCACCCGCCCGTCGCTCGCATCGAGCCGCAGGTTGGACAGGATCGGGATCGTGTTTCGGCGCTCGACCACGCGCGCCGTGACGATGAGGGCGCGAACGAAGGCAGCGCGGTCGACCGTGAACTGCATCGAATGATCCGAGCGGGAGGATACGAAGGGCCGGTGATGGCCGCGGCGGCGGGCGCCGCGGCCGCTGTCGGGTGCTGGCGGCCGGCGGGCTACTTGGCCTCGGGGGCGCCGTCGTAGACAGGAAGCCCTGTGTTGGCGGCGATCTGGTCCACGTTCTCGCGGACGGTGTTGTCCACGAACTCGTCGGGCCGGTGCATCTGATAGGCCCAGGTGATCGCGCCATTCTGGACGCGATACCGGAGGCGGACGGGGATGCGTGCGGCCTCGTCGCGGTAGAAGATCGGCACCGACAGGATGAACAGACCGGGGACAGTCAGCTCCCTGCCTTCGCTGTCAGTGTGTACCGTCTCGAACTGGAAGCTGGTCTCACCGGTGGCCAGACGAACGCGGTTCTTGACTGCCGCACCGACCTTGATGTCCAGGCCGCGAGCCAAGTCGACCATGTCGGACGGCGAGGCGATCGTGGTCTTGAACAGGTCCCGCCAGAGTGTCTCGTCTTGCCCGTTCGGAAGCGGCGAGGCGAGTTCGTGAACGTGATCTTCGATGAACTGGGCGAAATCCGCCTGTGTCATGAACTTGCCGTCGCTCGCCGTCCAGATCTTCCATGGCTCGGACAGCGGGAAGGCGTAGACGATGCGGTGGCGTCCGAAGCGAGCGTGCGGATCCTCGCCATCCGCGCTGCTCTCCCGCCCGAGGTGATCAGCGCCATGGTCCGGCGCCTCGGCGGCGATAGCATGATAGTCAATCACGGCGGTGAGCTTCGGGGCGCGCCAGTTGGCATCCACGAAGATCGCCGTGTCGGCGTTGGCGTGCCGATTCACCAAGTCGGTGAACGAATGGGCGGTGGTGGCGGTGGCCGTCCCTTCGCGGAAGGCCGGCTTCGTGCGGTAGGCGTCGATCTCGGCCTTAAGGCTCTGAACCTCCGGCTTCCCGTCAGCGCCGATCCGCACGCTAAGGTGCGGGGCGCCGAGTAGGGCGGAGACGGGAAGCGCCTCGGCCGGGATCTCGAGAAACTCGACCCGCGCCGAGGCTTGACGCGCCAACTCCGCGACGGGAGCGATGGCCGAGCCGGTCAGCTGCCAAAAGACTGGCGGCTGTGCCGGAGCGAGCGCCTCGCCGACGACTTTGTCCTGTTCCATGGTGATGACCTCTTCTAGGCGCGATGCGCGGGGGTAAGGTCAGTGGCGTCCCGGCGGCGGTCGCCGCTCCGGAACATCTCGACCTGATCGGGGTGCTGCAGCGACAGCCGGCCATCGCCCGTGACGAAGAAGGTCGACGTGCGCCGCTCCTTCGGTGGCAGCTGCTCGACGATGTCGGCCTTGAACGAGACCATCTCGCCCTTGGCGGTGATCTTGAGCTTCAGCGTCACGCCGCCCTTGCCGCCGTCGGCGTCGACGAGGGCCTGCAGGACGTTGCGGATGGACTGAGCGAGATCCTTCGACAGATCTCCGCGCTCCAGGGCGCCGAGAATTTCGTCCGTGGTAGAGAGGATCATGGGCGCTGGGGCTCCGGTGGTTGGGACAGGCTCTCGGCCACCGCCAGGGCGCAGTGCAGCTGCGGCAACTCGCGCAGAAGGCGGGCGGCGAGGAATGAGGGCGCGCGTCCTGCCTGGACCGCGACGGACCCGATCAGCAGCCGCGCGAGACCGATCTCGCCGAGGCGCAGGGCGGCCCGGCACTGGCAGAGTGTCGCCAAAGCAAGGCGCGTCTCTGCCTCGATGCGGCAGAGACGCGGATAGGCTGCGGGCTGGCCCGCCAGAGTGAAGTGGGCAGGCTCCGACATCAGGCCGGCCGCCCGAAGAAGTGGTGGCCGGTGCCCCACGCGATGCAGAAGGCGAAGACCGGCAGCACAACGCCGCAGATGACGACGGCGCCCATCTCAGGCGGCCCGCGCAGCGGCGATGGCCGCGCAGGAACGGTCCCAAAGCGCTCGGCGCGTCTGATGGGGATCCTCAGCTAGGCAGCGCGCGATCTCGCTGTTGCTCAACGGACCGAGGATGTGGCTCGCGGTTCGATCGCACCAACCGAGCTTTCTGGAGAGATGCGCGACGAGAGCGGCGCGAACGTGCGCGGGTGTGGGCGGTGTCAGGTATGGCGACATCGGAGGGCTCCATCGCGGCGCGACGAGCCATATCGCTACGGGTTGTAGCGATCTTAGTCAATACGCCATGTAGCGATTGCCGCTCGCGCGGTCGTGGCTAAACCGCAGGACGTATCGGTCTTTCCACATTCGTCCACAGGTAGCCGAAATTTCGTTCTTGATATGTTCCATTGTTGGGGCTGATGATCCGGCGTCGTTCTGGAGGAGCCCTATGTCCAGTGCCGAGCGCTATGCCATGCAGACGTTCAGAAAGATGCCAGCGGGCAATTTCAATGCGGGCCGATCTGTCCCGTGCAAAACGCTACAGGAGGCTCTCGCCAAGGCAGAGCAGAGTTGCATGGGGAAAGAGGATCGCGGCGCGGTAGCATATCTGCTCAGAGGCGATGACTATATTGGAGAGACCGAAGGGCCTGTCACCGTCGGCGTTTATGGCGCGTGCCCGCCAGAAATCACGGACGATATACCTTTCTAGATCTTCTACTCGGCAGCCTGGGTTGTGGCCTGGGCGGCAACCCGAGAAATCTGCGACCAGCTTCGGGCATGAACGGTGCTGATAATGCCCGAAGCCCATTTGATGCGCGCGTCTGAGATCAGGGGCGCATTGTAGCTTTCTAGATGGAAACGGCCCTTTTTCGAACCTTGAAGGACTCGCTTCAGGTAACGGTCGCCAGTTCCGGTCATAACGACGGCATACAGCCCGACAAGACGCTCTGGGTTTTCACCGTGCTTAGAGCAAAGCACAATGTCATCTGGGTCAAACTTTGGATAGCCCGAAGTTCCGCTCACACGAAAGGCTATTGTTCCTTCCTCGACCGGGAATGGGACGGAAATTTCGTACAAATCGGCGCCATCCGGCAGCTGCTCTGACGCGGTCTCTATCAAGCCGCCCGCGCTGACCAATCCTTTCACTCCGACGATATTCTGTCCTTCGATTGCTCGAGCGGGCGCGTCAGTATCGCCAAATAGGATACCCCGCGCCGTGACTTCTACGCCGTCGAATCGGAAGCGCGCAGCATAGCGCTCGGCGTCGTCTTGGCCGATCGTCCGTGTGCCACCTTCGTGCGCCCGATACGAGCTCTCAGGCCACTCGTTCTGCAGGGCCGCATCTCGCGCCGACCGGTAGCCGGCCGCGGCCCGAGCGGCCTTCAGACGGAGACCCTGCTCCTTCCTGATCTTCTTCGCATCCATGCCACGTAGCGTAGCGACAGGAGCGCTACGTGCCGTGTTGACCGGTGTCGCTACCTGATGTAGCGATACCGCCATGAAGTCGTTTTGCGCCATCATTGATGCGCTCAGCATCCCGGTCTCCGCCGAGGTCATGGGCATACCGGAGAGCCACGTTCGCACGCTCAAGGCGCGCGACAGCATCCCGGCTGACTATTTCAAGAGGATCGTCGACTCCGAGGCCGGGCGGGCAAAGGGGATCAGCTTCGACGTTCTGTATCGGCTGCTCGAAGAAGGGAGACAGCGTCGAGCTCGGCGCGCGCCCGTGTCCGAGCAGAGGGCCGGCTGATGTCAGTGTCGCGAGCGGCCCTGGCTCTGGCTGGCCTTCTCATAGGTATGGCGGCGCTCGCGCAACTCGTGCGCAAGCCGGTCAGCGTCTGCAGGGGAAAGGGTCAAGATAGCGATCTCGGCCCCCGCCGCGCCGAGGATGAGGCGGCATTTGCCGCCGGGTCCGACCTGGAGTTGGAAGCCGCTCGTTTCGGGGGTTCCCTCAGCGGGTCGGAAGGTCGGATCGGTTTCGGACATACACGTTCTCTCGCTCACGATGAGGCGGTGGCCGAATGGATCACCGTCCTTACCGTCGGGCAACGTGCTGGAGCCGATCATGCTTGACCGGTTCTCACTGCCCAGCCTCGCGGAGGCGGTAGACGGGGCATGGGGCCTGCTCGACGCCGGTTCGCGCTCCGCAACCGACGTGTACGCGTCGGTGTCGACCTTGGCGGGCGATGCGCTTGCCGGCCTCTCGGCCCCGTCCTTCGATTGGATGCCCGACACGTCACCGTTTCCTGTGCTCGATTGGCTGTTTGGATCCGAAGCCTCCGCACGGTGCCCCGACGGGTCGGGAATGTCTGGCGCGGCCTTGGACCATTTTTTCCCGAAGGCAGACCGGGATTGGTCGGCACAGGTCGACGGTGACGGCCTCGTGCGGTTTCTCCGCGCGGCGCATCCGGGGAAGACGGCGATCCACGTTGCGGCACGCACGCGGCTTCCCGCCGACACCGTGAAGAAGTGGCTGGCAGGCGTAGCGCTACCGAATGGCCGCGCGGTGCTCGTGCTCGCGTGCTGCTACGGCCCGGAGTTGCTGCGCGCGATGTTGCGGGATCCGCCCGGCTGGCTCGACGCATCAGCCCGCGGGGCGGAGCAGGCGCGCATCGAGGCGCGGCTCGCGGCGCTGCAGGCCCAGCTGAGGCGGCCGGCATGATCGGCCTGCGTCGCATCCTCTTCGCTCTTATCGGCTGCCTTCTCCGTTCCCTGGCCAGAGCGCCTCTTGGCTGTGGTGCCGTGCTCATCGGCCTCGCGGCCGGATGTGAGCGCCGGGCCCGGCCCGCTCTGGAGAGCCGGGGCGGCCGGTGATGGTGGGCAATGGCCCGGCGCCCGTCCCGCCCGCCTGAGCTCGCCTCACAGTCGATCGATGCCCATCCGCCGCGCGCGCTCACCCGCTCGCAAACGCAGGAGCTTGCCCGTGTCCCTGGACCGTGACGAGTGGATAGCAGAAGCGCGCACCGTCCCGATCGAGACGGCGCTCGAACGCCGCGGAGTTCGGCTCAAGGGCGCCGGTGCCGAGCGTGTCGGCCCATGCCCTGTGTGCGGTGGGACGGATCGATTCGCGATCAATCTCCGGAAGGGGGTCTTCGTCTGCCGTGGCTCTGGCCAGGGTGGGGACGTGATCGCGCTGACGCGCTACCTCGAAGCATGCGACTTCAACGTGGCGTGCGAGATCCTCACCGGTCGGCCTGCCCCTGGCCGACGTGAGGGTGAAACGCCGGAGGCGCGCGCGGTCCGCGAGGCCGCGCTGGCAAAGCGTGCCGCCGCTCGCGCGCGCATCTCCGAGGCGAAAGAGCAGGAGCAGGCGCGCTTCCGGGAGCGAGAGCGCCGGAAATGTTGGGAGGCGTGGAGCGGTGCCGGCCCGGTGCCCGGCTCGCCCGCTGAGGCATACCTCGCGCTTCGGGGTCTGACGCTGCCACCCATGGCCGCGCTCCGATGCGCTGCGGATCACCCGCTGTACGCTGACGGGGGAGCCAAGGCCGAGATCGTGCATCGGGGCCCGGCGCTCTTAGGGGCCATCGTTGGGCCGAGCGGCCGGTTCGCGGGGTTGCATGCCACGTGGATCGACCTTTCGGCTCCAGGCGGGAAGGTGCTGATCGCCGACCCGGCTACGGGCGAGCTCGTGCCGGCGAAGAAGGTGCGTGGCTCGGCGACCGGCGGACACATACCGCTGGTGCCCTGCGCTGCGGCCACCGACCTCGTCGTGGGCGAGGGGAACGAAACCACCCTGTCGGTGTGGCGTGCGCTGTCGGCTCGGAATTGGGAGTACCTGCCCGGAGCGGCGTTCTGGTCGGCCTACAGCCTAGTGAACATCGCCGGTCCGGCGACCGAGAGCGTCAAGCATCCCAGCCAGCGCTTGGTGGATGCGCTCGGCCGCGAGCGTGCGCGGAAGGTGCCGGGCCCCATGCCCGACCTGAGCCGGCCCGGCCTGCCGATTCCCGCGAGTGTGCAGCGGATCTGGCTGCTGGGCGACGGGGACAGCGATCACTTCACGACCAAGACGGCCCTGACGCGCGCTGCCCGCCGCTTCCTTGCGGGCCGTCCGGATCTCGACGTGCGCGTGGCCTGGGCGCCGACGGGCGAGGATTTCAACGACGTACTCAGAAGGGCTGCGGCATGAAGAAGGTCACTCCAGCCATGCTCGGCGAGTTCGCCCGGCGGCGCCTTGACCGAGAGCCGTGCGCACGCATTGCGGCTGACCACGGTGTGACTGACGTCACGGTAGGGGCGCACACGCGGCATCTGAGGGTGAGCGCCCCGATGGGGGCGGCGCGCCGGTTCGATTACGGCGTGGCTGTAGCGCTCTCGACCGAGATGCCGGTGCGGGCTGTGGCGGCTCGGCTCAAGACGACGCCGCCCGCGGTGTGGCGCGCGCTGCGCGTGATGCGTCGGGGGTATCCGTGACCGCCCGGCTCACCAGTCCGACAGAACCCCTCTCGACACTGATTTTCGTAGCGTAGGCCGGCATGTCTGAAGATCCGCACCAGCACATCGCCCGGCTGATCGATGAGGCGCAGCCGATTGGCGCTGACGACGCTGACGAGGTGATTGACGTCGAGGCGACAACCCAAGCGGGAGACGGCGGCGACACGCCAGTGCCGCGCGCATGGGGATTCGACGTGCCCCGGATGAACCGCGAGTGGGCACTGGTGCTGATGGGTTCCAAGGCTGTCATCGTTCACGAGCAGAGCACCGGGCCGATTGAGGATCGCGTTCGAGTGCTGACCCTCGACGCGTTCCGTGCGTGGTTCCTCAATACGCGAACGGAGTACATCGGGCCCGACGGCAAGATTAAAGCGGTGACCTGGGCGGCCGCGTGGCTGCAAAGCCGAAAGCGGAGGCAGTATCGCGGGATCGAGTTTAAGCCAGATCCGGACTTGGTCGACGGGGCAGAAGGTTATCTCAATCTCTGGCGTGGCTTTGCCGTCGAGCCGAAAGCGAAGGTCAACGGCTATGCGGTGCTGAGGGATCACATCCTCAACAATTGCTGTGGTGGCTCGGCGGAACTGTACGCCTGGGTTTTCGGATGGTTCGCCCACATCGTTCAGCGGCCGCGGGAAAGGATCGGTACCGCCCTGGTGATGCGGGGCAAGATGGGCACCGGCAAGACGAAGATCGGCGAGGCGATCGGAAGCTTGTTCCCGTCGCATTACTTCCTGGTGGATGATGCGCGGTATGTGACGGGCAACTTCAACGCCCACATGGCCAGCTGCCTTCTGCTGCAAGCTGAGGAAGCGGTTTGGGCCGGCGATAAAAATGCCGAGGGCCGCCTCAAGAGCCTCGTGACAGCGAAAACGCAAATGATCGAATCCAAGGGCGTGGATCCGATCCGTTTGGACAACTTCGTTCGTCTGCTGATGACATCGAACGAAGATTGGGTGATCCCGGCCGGTAAGGATGAGCGCCGCTTCTGTGTCCTCGACATCAACCCACGGTGTGCTCAGAACCATCAGTATTTCAAGGAATTGGACGCCGAGCTCGACAACGGGGGGAGGGAGGCCCTTCTCTATGATCTGCTCAGCTATGACCTTTCCAAGATCAATCTCCGTCGCATTCCGATGACGGAGGCTTTGCTTGAGCAGAAACTCCGCTCCCTCGACTCGGTCGAAAGCTGGTGGGTTCAGAGGCTCTACGCAGGAAACACGCTCAAGGGGCAGGAGTACTGGCAGGCCGAAGTGCCGTGCGAATTGCTCTTCGAAGATTACATCCAAGCATCCGAGCGGATCGGCATCAAGCGCAAGGCTGAAGAGATCGCCTTCGGCATGAAGATGCGCAAGCTCGTGCCGAACATCAGTCGACAGAAGCGCTACCACGAAGACACTGCCCGGCGGCGCTGGTGCTACATCATGCCGGATCTTGCCGACTGCCGAGAGGCTTTCGCGTCGGAGGTTGGTCAGGACATCGGATTTGCTGACGTCGACGCTTAGCTCTGGCTTGGCCTGGGCGGACGGGAACTATTTCGAACGCGAGGAACAGACAATGGCAGTCATCATCAACGGCGTGCGTTTCGACGGAAACAACCTCTCGATTTCGGGAGGCCGCATCACGATCGACGGCAAGACGGTCAAGGAAGCCGCGCAGGGTGTAATCGAGGTGCAGATCACGGAAGGCTCGCCGGTCTCCGTCACCAGCGATGCGGCCGTGCGTTGCGGGGACGTGAGCGGCAACGTCCGGGCCGGGATGGAGGTCAACTGCGGCAACGTCGGCGGAGACGTGCGGGCTGGCATGGGTGTGAACTGCCAAGACGTGAGCGGCGACGTAGAGGCCGGCATGGGCGTCAGCATGCGGGGCCGCCGGTAGGGCAGAGGGGGCATCCTCCAGCCGGTGAGAGACCGGGTTTTTCGCCGGATAGATAGGCCGGCCAGCATAGGGCGCGGCTTCCGTGGCGCCGATTGATTGTGCCCCGACGTCGAGCATGGGCGCCCTGTCGGCCGTCCTGAGTATGGACAGGCTTCCATAGAAGCGCCGAATGTGCGCAGATCTATCAACAGGCTGGGTGCGCAGCTGCGCGTAAGCCCCATGTGAGCCTCGTGCCCCAACTAGATGGGGCACGGATCGAAGTTGGGGCAGAAA